>JAPKZL010000143.1 GCA_026393795.1 Candidatus Aminicenantes bacterium
GCAATTCTCCTGCGCTCAGATTATTTTTATCCTCGCCGGTGACGCGGTAGTAAGAATAGTCATGACACCAGCTGATGGCCGGAGCGGCGTAAAATGAGCCCATGTGGCCAGCAGCAGCCCCAATAAAATAGTTTTAACCGTTATTTCAATTTTTCGCATTTTGCCTCCTTAATTGTAGCGGTACCTGACGCCGAAAAGCAGCAGGAACATGCGGTTGGCGATGATCGGGTTGATGCTGATGGACGGGTCCATGTCGGTTGAAATTTTATAGAAATCGACGCGGCTGATGAATTCCAGCTGGGGCAGGATCGGCAGGGAAGCCTGGCCGTTGATGCGGAACGTGGTCGGGTGGCGCTGGACGACGTCGCCGCTGGTGATTTCACCGGAGCCGAGGTTGATGGAAATTTCGTCATTGTAAACAAAGCCGTACTCATAGGCGGCGTTCAGCGTCAGCCTGCCCCTGGCCGGCAGCGGGAATTCGGCCTCGGCCAAAGCGCCGATGCGAAAAAGGTTGCCGTCCCTTTTGAAAAAGGAAGTTCCGTCCCCGGAAGAGGCCAGGGCATGGAGCGCTATGACCGGGCCGATCTTGATGAAGGCGCTGCGCAAACCGGCGGCCGCGTACAAATCGATCACGTGCGGTTTTACCGATCCGCTTCCCGTCCCTTCCGGGCTGTGCCAGAAACGGCCGTAAAGGGTCAAATTGCTGAAAAAGCCCTGGCTGGTTCCCCCATAATCCAGCTTCATCTCGCTGTAGCTGTTGGCGCCGTTGGCGGTAAAAAGATTGCTGTTCACGGATATTGAAAAGAGTCTTGTTTTCAGACCGTTGAGCGCGGTCGCATATTTTCCGCCCAATTGCAGGTAGCTGGACTGGTCATTGTTGGGGAAAGTCTTATAGATGAAAAACAGGCCGGCGTTCCTGGAGAGATCTCCTTTTCTACCGGCGCTATCGAGTTGCAGGGAAATCCGGTTGAAATTTTTCAATTCCAGCTCTTTGAAACTGATCAGCTCATACGCGAATTTAAGCAGCAGGCGGGAATTGGCCCTGGTCCTCTCATAGCCGATGGACGGGGAGAGGAAGATGAATTTATGAAAAGCCGAATCGCTGGTTTCCAGATTGGAGCGCAATTGCAGGTTTAAACCGGCTTCCTTGTTGACTTGAAAATTAAGCCCGGCAGCCAGGGCATGGTTGGCAAAACCGGCGGTCTGGTCATTGGCAAAACTGTTGTTGGCGAAAGAATAATCCAGCCGGAGCGTTTGGCCGGGCCGCAGGTCGAAACTGGCGTCGGTTTTTAAGGCTACCTGGCTGAAGTTGTTGAAGTCGTTTGTCTCATCATTGTAAGAATTGTAACTGAACGCGGCGTGAACGTTCATTTTCCCGCTGCCCCGGAGCGAGTACCCGGCCTGGATAGCGGTGTTGCTGAACGGCGTCTGGATGATCTCGCGGCGGCTGCTGAATGAAAGTTCCATTTGTGAATTCTCTTTTAAAGCGTAACTCGCGCCAAGGGAAATATCGTGGCTGCCGCCCTTGTTCTCTTCGCTCTGGCTGCCGGGCATCTCGGTTACATGGGAGGATGTCCCCAGGAACAGTTCGCCCCAGGCCGAAAGTTTGGCCAGGGCATCGCTTCCGGCGCTGAAAAGCAGTTTCCGGTCGCGGACATACTCCCGGTAAAAATAATCTCCATACTGGAAATATCTGGAAATTTTACCGTAAGCGCTGCGGATTTCCTTGATCGTCCTTGGCCCCGAAAGCGGCAGATCGCGATATTTTTCATAGATTTTTTCAGCACTATCTTTTTGCCTGGCCAGGCGGGCATAAATTTCTCCGGCCGTTGTCATGAATTGATTGATCTGTGAGTTGGCGACCCCCTTGAATTTCGTCTGGATTTCCTCCTCATTGACGCTGAACGTCTGCAGGCATTTTTCTTCGATCCAGCCTTCACGGCCGCCCGGCAGGAGGATCCTGAAGAATTCGTCATTTTTTTCAATGATGGTGAATTCTTCGTTCAGGCGCGGAGAATAAAGCGTCCTGGCGTTTTCATCCAGGGCGTCATACACTTTGCAGCGGTTCTTGACCACTTTTCCCTTTTCCACTTTGCGCCAGCGGCTGGAATTCTTTTTTTCGGGCTCCATTTTTTTGATCAGGCAAAGGAAGGCCAATGATTCCTTCCTGGCTGTTTTTTCCAGTTCTTGCAGCGAATTCAGGTCCTGGGCTTGAACCGCTTTTTCGACTTCGGCCGCCTCACTCCGGAAGGCCGGGATCACGATCAATGAAAAAATAAGCAATACTATTTTTGTCATTTCCCCTCCCCTGGGCACAGTGCAGCCATCGTTGCCCATGTTGCCTGTTTCCTCCATCTTGTTTCCGAATCACCCATTGTCTTCAGCGCAGATTATATTGTTGAATTAAAATATGTCAATATGCAAGCAGCGGCTCTCTGCGCAGGATCGGAAAAAATTCACCGCCGGACCGGGAATACACCGCCCGCGAACGCCGGTTTGCCAGCCTGTTTGGCGCAGTTCAATCTATACAAGCGGCCGGAATGTTGCTATAATTTAATGCAGGAGCGAGGCCATGATAGACAGGTATGAAGCGGCCGAGATCGCCGCTATCTGGAGCGAAGATAACAAGTACCGCAAGTGGCTGGAAGTCGAACTGGCGATCACCGAGGCCTGGGCCGAGATGGGCGGCGTGCCGGCCGCGAGCCTGAAGCGCATCAGGGAAAAAGCCGCCGTCGACCCGGCTCGCATCCGCGAGATCGAAAAAAAGGTCAAGCACGACGTCATCGCCTTCCTGACGTCGCTGGAGGAATCCATCGGCAAGGATTCCGCCTACGTGCACAAGGGCGTCACCTCCTACGACGTGGTCGACACCGCCTTTTCACTGCTCATCCAGGAATCCCTGGCCATCGTCCTGGCCCGGGTCGAAACCCTGAAAAAAATTCTCCTGGAAAAGGCCTTCGCCTACAAGGACCTGCCGGCCATCGGGCGCACCCACGGCATCCACGCCGAGCCGATCGTTTTCGGCTGCAAGTTCCTAATCTGGTATGACGAGATGGAGCGCAACCGCCAGCGGCTGCTCAGGGCCAGGGAGATCACCGCGGTGGGAAAAATGTCGGGTTCGGTCGGCACCTATATCCATTTCCCGCCGGCCGGGGAAGAGCGGGCGCTGCAAAAGCTGGGCCTGAAGCCGTGCCGGGTCTCCTCGCAGATCATCCAGCGCGACCGCCACGCCGAAGTGATCTGGGCCCTGGCCCTGCTCGGCAGCAGCCTGGAAAAGATCGCGGTGGAGATCAGGCACCTGCAAAAGACCGAGGTGCTGGAGGTCGAGGAACCTTTTACCAGCGGCCAGAAGGGCTCGTCCTCCATGCCGCACAAGCGCAACCCCGTCCGCTGCGAGCGGGTTTCGGGGCTGGCGCGGATTTTGCGCGCCAACCTGGCCGTCGCCCTGGAAAACAACATCCTCTGGCATGAACGCGATATTTCCCATTCTTCGGCCGAACGGGTCATTTTTCCCGATTCTTTTCACCTGGGGGTCTTTCTGCTGGATGATATGATCGATGTCTTGCGGCACCTGGCGGTTTATCCCGAAAACATCCGCAAAAACCTGGAGCTGACCCATGAGGTCTATTTTTCCCAGAAGGTGCTGACCTTGCTGCTGGACAAGGGGTTGGCCCGCCAGCGGGCGTACGAACTGGTCCAGGAGCTGGCCTTGAAGTCGTGGCGGGAAAAGCGCGGTTTCCGCGAGCTGATCCTGGCCGACCCCGCCATTGGCGCCGTCTGTTCGGCGGCCGAGCTGGAAAAAGCCTTTTCCCGGGACGACTTGCTGTCCGGGGTCGAGGCGATTTACCGGCGTTTCGCCGGGAAAAAATAAGGCGGCCATGGTCCTGGCGACGATCAATTCGTACCTGGAGCAGATCGACGAATTGGTCGGGCGGGCCGTCGATCCCGATGACAAGCGTTTCCGCCTGCACCTGGAAGCGCTGGTCAAAAAAGGGGGCCGGGAAACCGAAAACGCCATCGCCCACTACATCACCGGCACCTACATCAGCATCCCCACCCGCATCAACCTGGTGCGCATGGCGGGCTACATCCGCAGCTCCGCTTTCCTGGTGCCGTTGAATTCGGTCATCGAGCTCGGCGAGGACAATCTCCTGCGCGAAGAAGCGATCAACAGCATCGCCAAATACAACGACCGCCGCGCCCTGGATATCCTGGACCGGACCCTGGCCAAAAACAAGAACACCCCGCTGCGCGAGCCGATCGCCCAGGCTATCGTCCGCATTAGGAAAAACAATCCTTTTTTGGCCATGCTGCCCCGGTTCTTGCACGGCAGCAAAAACCTCGAACTTTTCCAGATCACCATGAAGGTCTTCAAAAAGATACTCGCCGCAAACGACGCCAAGAGCTTCATCTCCTACCTGCACCATGGCGACCAAGTCGTGGCCGAAGGCGCTTTCGAGATACTTTGCTTTCGCGGCGACGCGGCGGTGTTCTTCTTCATCGCCGAATTCTTCCGCGAGCAGAGCCGGCTGCTGCTCCGTGAAGCGGAGCGGCCAACGGGCAACGCCAGGCTCGCGGCGCTGATCGTTGCCCTGCATGAGTACCTGAAGCGCCAGCCCGAATTTTTCCCGCAACTGCGGTCCGATATCGTTGCCATGCGCAGCCGCGCCGGCGACAGCGTCTGGGGGAAACGGCTGGACGCCTTGATGGCCGATTTGGAAAAAAGCGAGGCGGGGCGATGAAGCCGGTGGCGGGGAAGGGAAAGGAGCTTTGCAAATGGCTGTAATCAGAAGGATTTACGTTGAGAAGAAAGCGGGCTACGACATCGAAGCCAAAGCCATGCTGCTCGACCTGCGTGAAAACCTGGCCGTCGCGGGATTGCGCGGGTTGCGCCTGCTTAACCGCTACGATGTCTCGGGTATCAGCGCCCAAGAAATGAAAAGGGCGCGGCAGGCCGTCTTCGCCGAGCCTCCGGTCGACGAAATATACGACGAGTGCTTTCCCCTGGCCGTTGACGAGACGGCGTTTGCCAGCGAGTTCCTCCCCGGCCAGTACGACCAGCGGGCCGACTCGGCCGCCCAATGCCTGCAGTTGCTCTCGCCGGGAAGCGAATCCCCCAAGGGGACGTCCCGCCAGAGGGCGGGACAGCCTCTGGTGGTCACGGCCAGGGTCGTCGTCTTGCGCGGCAACCTCGGCGCCGAAGAGCTGGAAAGGATCAAACGCTACTTCATCAACCCTGTCGATTGCCGCGAAGCGGCTCTTTCCAAGCCGACCTCGCTGGCTTTTCGCGCCCCCGCTCCCGCCGCCGTCCCGGTCTTGAAAAAGTTCGCTTCCAAGTCCGCCGCCGCCTTGGCCGCGCTGGGAAACGAGTTGGGATTAGCCATGGACGCGGCCGACCTGCGCCATTGCCAGGCCTATTTTCGCGACACGGAGCAACGCGACCCGACCCTGACCGAGATCCGTTTGCTCGACACCTACTGGTCCGACCATTGCCGGCACACGACCTTTTTGACCGCCCTCTCCCGCGTTGCCATCGACCCGGACCCGAGCTGCGAGCCCGTGCGCGCGGCCTATGGGCTGTACGGCGAGCGGCCGGGGGCGATCTGCCTGATGGACCTGGCACTGCTGGCCATGCGCGAACTGCGCGCCGCCGGGCGCCTGAACGACGTGGAGTTCTCCGAGGAGATCAACGCCTGCAGCATGGCCGTGACCGTAGACATCGACGGCAAGAAAGAGGAGTGGCTGGTGATGTTCAAGAACGAAACCCACAACCATCCCACCGAGATCGAGCCGTTCGGCGGGGCGGCCACCTGCCTGGGCGGGGCGATCCGCGATCCGCTGTCGGGGCGGGCTTACGTCTACCAGGCCATGCGCGTGACCGGCAGCGGCGATCCGCGCGCCGTTGTGGCCGACACCCTGCCGGGAAAACTCCCCCAGCGTAAGATCACGACCGAGGCCGCCCACGGCTTCAGCTCCTACGGCAACCAGGTCGGGCTGGCCACCGGCCAGGTCAGCGAGGTCTATCATCCAGGTTACGTGGCCAAGCGCCTGGAGATCGGGGCCGTCATCGGCGCCGCGCCCAGGAAAAACGTCAGACGCCGCGTCCCCCGCCCCGGCGACAAGGTGCTGCTGGTGGGCGGCCGCACCGGCCGCGACGGCATCGGCGGCGCCACCGGTTCCTCGAAAGCCCACGGCGAATCGTCCCTGGCCAGCTGCGGAGCCGAAGTCCAGAAAGGCAACCCGCCCGGCGAGCGCAAGCTGCAGCGGCTGTTCCGCGACCCGGTCGCCAGCCGCATGATTAAGCGCTGCAACGATTTCGGAGCCGGCGGCGTGGCGGTGGCGGTCGGCGAGCTGGCGCCGGGGCTGGACGTCGATCTCGACCGCGTGCCCAAAAAATACGCCGGGCTGGACGGCGGCGAACTGGCCTTGTCCGAATCGCAGGAACGCATGGCGGTGGTGGTCGCCGGCGCCGACGCCAGCCGCTTTCAGCGGCTCGCCGCTGCCGAGAACCTGGAGGCCACCGTGATTGCCACGGTGGTCGCCCGGCGTCGGCTGCGCATGGCATGGCGCGGCCGCACCATCGTCGATCTTGACCGCGATTTCCTGGACAGCCACGGCGCCGAGCGCCAGGCGTCCGTCGAGGTGGCGGCTCCCGATGTGGGCAAGGATTTTTTCAAGACCGCCCCGGCGTTGGCACGGCTACCCGATCTGGCAATGTCCTGGACCGAGGTCCTGTCATCCCTGAACGTTTGCTCGCAAAAAGGCTTGGTGGAGCGCTTTGACAGCTCGATCGGCGCGGCCACGGTTTTCTCCCCCTTCGGCGGCAAATACCAGGCCACCCCGGCCGATGTCATGATCGCCAAGATTCCCCTGCTTTGCGGCGAGACCCACAGCGGCACGGTCATGGGCTTTGGTTTCAACCCGCAGCTGTCGAGCTGGAGCCCTTTTCACGGCGGTCTGTACGCCGTCATCGAGGCCGTGGCCAGGGTGACAGCCTGCGGGGGCGATTTCCGTTGCGTGCGCCTGAGCCTGCAGGAATACTTTCCCAAGCCCGGCCGCGACCCGCGCCGCTGGGGCTTGCCGTTCGCCGCGCTGCTGGGGGCGTTCATTGCCCAGCAGCAGCTGGAGATCCCGGCCATCGGCGGCAAGGACAGCATGTCGGGGACTTTCGGCAGACTCGACGTGCCGCCGACCCTGGTCGCCTTCGCCGTCACCGGCGTGGACGTGCGCCGGGTGGTATCCCCGGAATTCAAAAAAGCCGGCAGTCAGGTCCTATGGCTGCCCTTGCCCCGGGACAACCGTGAAATGCCCGATTTCGTTGCCTTGAAAAAGAATTATGCCCGGGTGCACAACCTGATCAACAAGGGGAAGCTCCTGGCCGCCCAGTCGCTGCACGGCGGCGGTCTGGCCGAGGGTTTGAGCAAAATGTGCTTCGGCAACCGGCTGGGCATGGCCTTTGATGCCCCGCAGATCGTTGCCGAGCTTTTCACTCCGGCCATCGGCTCGCTGGTTCTGGAGGTGCCTGAAAAGGAAAACGTCTCCGAGCTGTTTTCTGGGCTCGACTGCCGCGTCCTGGGCAAGACCCTGCCCGAGGCCGTGATCAAGGTCAACGGCCTGGAACTCGACCTCGCCTCGCTGCGCGAGCATTGGGAAAAACCTTTGGAGGATGTTTTCCCCACCCGGGTGGAAAAGAAACCGCTTGTTGCCGACCCAGGCTGGGAGCGGCCGCTGGCGCACGAGCGCGCCTGCTCACGCGGCCGCGGCCATCGCCCGCTGGTCCGGCCGCGGGTGCTGCTCACGGTCTTCCCCGGCACCAACAACGAGTATGACGTGTCAAGGGCCTTCGCCAGGGCCGGCGGCAAGCCGGAGACCTTCGTTTTCCGCAACCAGCGCGCCGTTGACATCGAAGCCTCCAGCCGCGAGCTGGCCGCAACGATCAAGCGCTCGCAGATCCTGATGCTCCCCGGCGGCTTCAGCGCCGGCGACGAGCCGGACGGGTCGGGAAAATTCATCGCCGCCGTTTTCCGCCATCCCAGTTTGCGCGATGCCATTCATGAATTGATCGACAAAAAGGACGGTTTGATCCTGGGCATCTGCAACGGCTTCCAGGCCCTGGTCAAGCTGGGGCTGCTGCCTCATGGCGAGATCCGCGAGCTGACGGCCGATTCGCCGACCCTGACCTTCAACCTCATCGGTCGCCTGGTGTCGCGGCCGGTGCGCACCAAGCTGGTTTCGACCCTCTCGCCCTGGTTCGGCCTGTGCCGGGCCGGCGACATCCATACCCTGCCGGTGGCCCACGCCGAGGGGCGCTTCGTGGCCCCGGCGGCGACCGTCGAGCTCCTCTTCTCCCTCGGCCAGGTGGCCACGCAATATGTCGATTTCGAAGGCAAGCCGACGCTGGATTCTTTCTTCAACCCCAACGGCTCCATGCTGGCCATCGAGGCGATCAGCAGCCCCGACGGCCGCATCCTGGGCAAGATGGCCCACAGCGACCGCATCAGCCCACACGTCCTGCAGAACATCCCCGGCGACAAGGACCAGAAGCTCTTCGCTTCGGGTGTGAAGTACTTTCAGTGAAGTCATCCTGTGGGGCGGTTGGGTAGATTTGCTACTTCCGCTGCAAGCGTGTTGAATATCTCGAGAAATGATGCCATTATAATTGACGACCCTAACTATTTAGACAAGGCAGGAAATGAAGAGCAAAAAAACGGTCAGCGTCCCGGCGGATCTCAGGAAAATCTTTCAGCGCTCCCAGGAATTGGTAGGAAAGTACTTCAGCAAGAAAAAAGAAAATCCCTCCGAAGGCACGATTGAAATCGTCGGTCATCGATACATTCTCATCAGGGCTGCATCGCTGTCGGTTGAATTTTTTGAGGTGATTAAAAAGCTTTATTCCGACAAAAGCGACAAGGAGGCGTTGGCCCTGACACGCGATCTCCTCTTTGATTTTGCCCATGCCATCGGCGTGGCCGATGCCAAGAATTTTCATGCACAAATGAACTTAAAGACGCCCATTGAAAAGCTGTCCGTCGGGCCGGTCCACTTCGCCTATTCGGGATGGGGGGTCGTCAACATCCTCCCGGAAAGCCATCCGGTTCCGAGCGAGGATTATTTGCTGATCTATGACCATCCCCATTCGTTTGAATCCCAGGCCTGGCAAGCGACCGGGCAAAAAACGAAGTTTCCGGTTTGCGTGATGAATGCCGGATACTCCTCCGGTTGGTGCGAGGAGAGCTTCGGCGTGCCGCTGGAGGCCGCGGAAATCATGTGCCAGGCCAGAGGGGACAGCCACTGCCGGTTTATCATGGGGCATCCGGACATGATTGGCAATCATATCGACGCCTACCTAAAAAAATATCCGCAAATCGCCAAAAGTATAGCCCCGTTCGAGGACACTGGTTTTTTCAAGAAAAAAAAATTCGAGGACGAATTGCGGCGGGAAGAATTGCAGCATGAGATCCATGAACGCGAACACGCGGAAGCGGAATTGCTGACCAGTGAAGAGCGGTACCGGATATTGTATGAAAACAATCCCGCCATTTATTTTACGGTGAATGCCAAGGGCTTCATCCTTTCGGTCAATCGTTCCGGCTGCGAACAGTTGGGTTATGCGGCGGACGATCTGGTCGGTAGATCGATCTTGGATGTTGTTTTTTCCGAGGATAAACCGAAAGTGTCCCTGCAGTTGGCCGCCTGTTTGGATCGGCCCATGGAAGCCGCGCACGGAGATTTTCGCAAAGTCCGCAGGGATGGGGGCCTGATATGGGTCAAGGCGCTCTCGCGAGCGATCCGCTTGCCCGGCGGCCAATTGGTGGTTTTTTTCGCCTGTCAGGATATCACCGGATGGATGCGGTCGGCAAAGGAGCAGAAGGCGATCTACCGGATTACGGAGGCCGCCCAGACGGCGACCAGCCTGGAAGAACTTTACCGGTCGATCCATGCCATCATCGGCGAACTGATGCCGGCCCGGAATTTTTACATCGCTCTCTACGACCGTGATGCCGATTTAATCCGTTTTCCCTACTGGGTCGATGAGCTCGATGCCACTCCACCTTCGGACCCTCCAGGCAGGGGCCTGACCGGTTACGTACTGCGTAGCGGACAGCCGCTTCTGGCGGCACCGGAGGTTTTCGAGCGGCTGGTCAAGTCCGGTGAGGTCGAATCCATCGGTGCTCCATCTTTGGACTGGCTGGGAGTACCGTTGAAGACACAGGTTGGAGAAACAATCGGCGTGATGACCGTCCAGACCTACTCCGAGTCGGTCCGTTACAGCGAAACCGACAAAGATGTCCTGGTGTTCGTTTCCAACCAAGTGGCGATGATGATCGAGCATAAACGGGCGGAGGAAGCCCTGCGCCAAAGCGAAGAACGCCATCGCAGCATGGTGGACAATGCCCCGATGGGCATCCTGACCGCCAACTTGGAAGGGAGTATCATCGACATTAATCCGGTTTTGCTGCGCATTCTTGGTTCCCCGTCGGCTATGGCCACGAAAGCGATCAATCTGTTGACTTATCCACCCCTCATTGAAGCCGGAATCGCGGCCGACTTCAAAAAATGCCTCGCTGAGTCCCGCCTGATCACCGGCGAGTATCCCTACACCTCCAAGTGGGGCAAGAAGTTATACCTTCGGGCCCACCTTGTCCCGATCCTCGATGGCGCCGGAACGGTCGTCGGTGTCATGGGAATGATCGAGGATATCACCGAACACAAGCAGATGGAGGAGGAACGCCGGAATCTCGAGGAACGCCTGCGCCGGATGGAAAAAATGGAAGCTATCGGAACCTTGGCCGGAGGCGTAGCCCACGACCTGAACAACGTGCTCGGAGTCCTGAGCGGCTATGCCGAGTTGCTGATGATGGAAACGCAAGAGGGAAGTCCGGTTCGGGAGCACGCCGCTAAAATTTTCAAATCCTCCGAGCGCGGAGCGGCT
>JAPKZL010000144.1 GCA_026393795.1 Candidatus Aminicenantes bacterium
GGACTTCGCTCGGGAAAAACCCTTTGTCTGGGAAGGAAACTGACGATGTTCGACTTTTCCGGTCTCGGCCGGATTCCGGCGATCCCGACGACAAATGGTCTTGACACGCAATAGCCGTCTTCCTATACTTGACCCGTTAGAAGCAAATTCTTAGGAGAGGGGAAAAATGCCGTACGCCACCACCGACGACGGAGTGAAACTGTACTACGAGGAGACCGGGTCAGGCACGCCGGTCGTTTTCGTGCATGAATTCGCCGGCGACCAACACAGCTGGGAGCCGCAGGTCAGGCATTTCGGCCAGCGCTATCGCGCCATCGCCTATAACGCGCGCGGCTATCCGCCCTCCGACGTGCCTGAGGAGATCTCCTCCTATTCTCAGAACCGCGCCGCCGACGACATCGCTGCGGTGCTCGATCATCTCGGGATCGCTCGTGCGCATGTCGTCGGCCTGTCGATGGGCGGTTTCGCCGCGCTGCACTTCGGCTTCCGCCATCCGGCGCGCGCCCGCTCGCTCACCGTCGGCGGCTGCGGCTACGGCGCCGAGCCGTCGCAGCGCGACAAGTTTCGCGCCGAGGCAGATGTGACCGCTGCCTTCATCAAGAGCCAGGGCATGGCCGCCTTCGCCGAAAAATACGCGTACGGCCCCACCCGCGTGCAGTTCGAGAACAAGGACCCGCGAGGCTTTGCCGAGTTCAAGCGCCTGCTGGCCGGGCATTCCTGATGAAACAGAACATCCCGACGGCGGCCATGGCCGTCAAGCCAAATTGCGGGCACGGCATCAACGCGGAGGAGCCGGACGAGTTCAACGCGATCGTCGGCGACTTCCTGGCTCAGGTGGACAGCGGCCGCTGGCCCACTCGCGACCCCCGTACGGTAACGGCGTCGATCACCGGTATGCGCTGAGGATCGGGAAGACAAACCGTAGCGACTGGCGGCTGTGGGAGCAAACATCAACTGCCGGTCCTTGCAAGACCTGTCCCTAAAACTTTGAAGGAGTTTTTCGATATTGGATCATAAGGAGAAGGTTCGGTTCCTATTCACTGCATCTTTCTCCCGGCAGACTGCAGCAGTCTTCTGAAAATACCGTTTTCAAACCTTTATTCCGCGCATAAGCAACGGTGGCTTCATCAGGATAAGCGATTCCATTCACGCCGCAATCGATTGCATTCATCTCAGCCCGTCGTTTGTATTGACCCGGCGGTCGTGCGCAACCCAGGGTTATCGGCGTAGCGGGATTTAAAACCCGTGCGGTTGCCATTATTTCGGCTGCCTCATCCATCGATGGCGGTTGAATCCCCGCCATGGCGGTTCCACTGGCAGGGGTCAAGATAACCAGTACGATCGTTTCAGGATCTGCCTGCTGGATCATTTCCAGGGACCGCCGTTCCCCCCGGATTTGACCAAAGTGCAAACCGATTACGATATGAGGGGCAATATTTAAACCTGCGTCGCGACAGCAGAGCATGGATTGAAGATAATCGTCAGGTTTCCGGTTGAGGCGACAGACTTCGCGGATCGTTTCTTCATCGCCAATCACATCCATCAATACCTGATCCACCTCGGCTTCTTTCAGCATGGCGGCCGTTTCCCGCCGAATTAGCCCGCCATGCACCAGTACCTTCAGCCCCATTTGTTTGGCATAACCCATCACTTCCACAAAGGGCTGCAGGGGAACTTCCCCATTGGAGTTGCCGCCCCCGCTCACCAGAATACCCCGGCAGCCATTTTTCAGCAGCTTGTCAACTACCCTGCGCATCGCTTGCGGGCTGGTCGCCCCAATCATGGTCTGCAGCAACGTGCCCTCACAATGGGCGCATCGGCAGGCGCAGGCTTCCCCGGTGACACTTAGATTGGCAAAGGAAAATGGGCGGTTCGAATAATATGGGTTATCATAGTGCTTAGCCCCGGGGGCTGAAAACCATATTTCCGACTTGAACTCCTGCCTGGTTTCCCAGGCCTTTTGAATCATTGCCCGAAGGGCTGTCATATTACTCGACTCCATCCCCATTTTCACGACGATTAAGACTTTTTACGAGGTCATCATCCCATATTTGGGGAAGAATCCTCTCTATGTCCTCCGGTCCGGGCTGGAAGGGGTAATTGCGCATCGGTTCACTGGCCCGTTCATTGCCGAAGGGTCGGTTGCAGGCCACTTGGCCGTCTTGATCCGGGCAACCCGAGGTCATAAAAGCCTCCCC
>JAPKZL010000145.1 GCA_026393795.1 Candidatus Aminicenantes bacterium
AAGATCGACCAGTTGAGCGCCAGGCCGGCCGACCAGGTCGTGGTCTTGCCGGTCAGCCCCGCCTCGTTCGTGTAGCGGTATTGACCGCTCAGGCTCAGGCTGGGCAGCCATCTGAGGCCGGATTTGAGCGACAGGGCGTGCTGGGCTTTGGCATGCCAGGAAAGGGCGCGCAGATCGAGGCGCCGGCTCTCGGCGCCGGGCAGCAGTTCGGCGGCGGCGGCAGTCGGCAGCTCGGACTGGCTCAACAAAAGCTCCGGGGGGGCCAAGTTGCCTTCGATGGCCGTGTCCAGCAGGTAGCCGAGTTCGAGGTAGGCCGTTTGCACCTCCCCCTGCGTCTGGGTGCGGCCCATCTCGGCCGTGGCATACTCCAGTTCCGCCCGGGTCACGTCGTTGACCGAGACGAGCCCGGCCGCATAGCGGGCGCGCGCCGCCTCGAGGGTCTTGCCGGCATAGGCCAGACGATCGCCGGTGGCCTCGTAGACCTGGTCCATGGTCAGGGTGGTCAGGAAGGCGGCGGCGACCTCGAAGGAAAGCTGGCGCCTGACCTCGGCCGAGTTGAAGCGCTGGGCCCGGTTTTCCAGCAACGCCTGGCGATAGGCGGGGATGCC
Organism: Candidatus Aminicenantes bacterium; assembly: GCA_026393795.1. NCBI lineage: Bacteria > Candidatus Aminicenantota > Candidatus Aminicenantota bacterium. The sequence goes on from JAPKZL010000145.1 coordinate 609, forward strand.
GTAGGGATCGAACAGGATCATGCTCAGGGAGGCGTAGCCGGACAGGGCGTTCAGGCTCTGGACGGTGATGGTCTGGCCGTTCAACTCCCGCTCCACCGCGTTGGGCCGACGGGTGTAGTTGCCGGTGAGGGACACGGCCGGAAAGAAATACGCCCTGGCCATGGTGAGCAGTCCCTGGGTCACCGCCACCTGTTCGCCGGCCGCCAGGGAACGCTCGTTGCGCTTCAGGGCCAACTGCACGGCCTGTTCCAGGCTCAGGGTGTCCTCGGCGGCCGCCAGCCACAGCGGCAGAAGCAGCAACACCAAACTCACGCCTTTTCGCAAAACGTCATGCAACCGGGAATATTTTTTTTTCATGCTTTTTGCCACGAACCTCCGCAGGTCCATTTAAAAATTCCATCGTCACAATTTATTTATGATATCATGAAAATGCCAATCTATCCTATACGGAAAAAAAAATATTTTGTTTCCATTTTTGGCAAGTATGTTTGGCCATTTTTTTAAAAATGTATTATAATGGGGCCTCGCTCCCTTGGTGCATGAAGGAGGTGTCATGAAAACCGTTGCCGCGAGTGTCATGGCCGTGCTGTGGCTGGGGACCTCCCTGGTAACCGCGGCCCCCGTCTACAAAGAGCCAGGCCGCGTCATGCGCATCATCACCGGCGACACCTTGACCATTTTGTACCAGGGCAAATGGGAGGAGATCAAGCTCCTCGGCCTCGACATGCCCGAAACCACGCTCAACGATCGCGTTTATGAAAAGGCGTTGAAAAATTCCACCACTCCGGCCGAAATCATCAACCGCGGCTTGAGCGGCCGGGAATTCGTCAAAAAATACCTGCAATACGGCAGCCAAATATGGATCGAATTCGACGTGCAGAAGCGCGATCACTTCTCGCGCCTGCTGGGATACGTTTACCTTGCCGACGGCCGCATGCTCAATGAAATCATCCTGAAGTCCGGCTTGAGCGAACCGCTGCTGCTTCCGCCCAACCTCAAGTACCAGCAGCGCTTCCAGGAACTGGCCCGCCAGGCGCAGAAGGATAAAAACAAGCCGAAGGCCGACAAGGCCAATACGGTCGTTTTAAAGTAGATTCAATTCATTTTTCAGCAGTTGGTGCAGTTTGCGGCGCGTGACATCGAAATCGATTTTTCTGACCCGGGGATGGATGCGGTTGCTCAAGATGATCCACTGTCTTTGCGTTTCGGGCTCGAGCCACAGCGACGTGCCGGTGAAGCCGCTGTGGCCGATGGCCTTGGGCGACAGGGCGCTGCCGCCGGAAGTCGGCCGCGACGAATTCAGCTTGAAACCGAGCGAGCGGTGCAGGGCGCTCCAGGGGGTGCGGTTCTGCCAGAACAGCTCGAGCGATTCGGCCCTGAGCAGCGTCGCCGTTTCTGGAAAAAACTCCCGGCTGAGGCTGAACAGGTCCCGGGCGCTGGCAAACAAACCGGCGTTGCCGGCGCTGCCGTTGCTGTAGAAGGAATTCGCGTCATGCACCTCCCCCCGCAATAACCGGGTGCGCCAGGAAAAGCAGGCTGCCGCTTCTTCATGCTCGGGCCGGCACATGTTCCGTTCATAAATATTGCCGATTTCCGTCGGCGCGCAGCGCACTTTTGCCGATTCCGGGACCAGGAAAAACGTGTTCTGCAATTGGAGAGGGTTGAATACGATTTCGGCGGCCATTTCCTTGAATTCGAGACCGGCCGTTTTTTCCAGCACGTGGCGCAGCAGGATGTAACCGACATCGGAATACACCACCCGGGTACCGGGAGCGGCAATGCTTTTTAGAGCAGCGAGTTGCTCCAGGTCGGAGAGCGGCCGGTAGAGGTAAAAGGGATGCCAAGGCACGAAGCCGGCGCTGTGGCTCAGCAGATGTTCCAGGGTGATCGCCGCCGGCAAGGCCGGGAAAAATCGCCGCGCCTCGTCTTCCAGGCGCCATTGTTTCTTTTCAAGCATATGCACGGCCAGGAAAGCGGTCACCAAGGGTTTGGTCAGCGAAGCCAGGTCATACAACGCCGCCTGGTCCAACGCTTCAGGCTCGGGCCAGACCGCCAGGCAGCCGAAGCGCCGCTCCAGCAGCACCCGCCCTTTTTCGGCCACCAGGAGCGTCAGGCCGGGGAAGCGTTTTTTTTCAATCTGGCAGGAGATGAACCGTTCAAGCATCGGCTGCCGTCCTGAAAGGCGGCGTCCCTTCGGGGGCAACGGTTCCGATGGCGGCGGAAATATCCAGGGCCAGGCGCAGCGCCGCCCGGCCGTCGGCGCCGCTTACGATGCGCGCGCTGCCGCCCCGAAGGGCGGCGTCCCCTTGGGGGCTGCCGGCCTGAAAGACGGCGTCCATTTGGGGAAGCCCGCCGGCAACGGTCTTTATGAAATTCTGCCACAGGTTGTAAAGGGGTTCGACATTCGGGATGGCCGGGACGTTTTCGCGGATCTGCCCGTTCTGCAGACGGATCGTTTTCACGCTTCGCGTTTGGTAGTCGGCCGACATGTAGAGGTCCTTCTGGAATATCCGCAATTTGCGGGTCTTGTCCTGCGAGACGCGGCTGGCGGTCAGGTTGGCCACCAAACCGGAATGGAACTCCAGGCGGACATTGGCGATGTCGATCTGCCGCGAGATGACCGGGATGCCGCAGGCGCGGATATCCTTGACGCCGCTGCCATCCCATTGCAGGATGATGTCCAGGTCATGGATCATCAGATCGAGGATGACATCGATATCCAACGAACGCGGCGAAAACGAACCCAGCCGCTGAACCTCGATGAAGCGCGGTTTCTCGACCAGGCCGCGGAGATACTCGACCGCCGGGTTGAACCTTTCCAGGTGGCCGACGGCCAGGACCAGACGCTTCTCTTCGCTGAGGGCGATCAGCTGATCGGCTTCGGCCAGGGTCTTGCAGATCGGCTTTTCGATCATGACATGCTTGCCGTTCTCAAGAAAAAAACGCGAGATGACGTGATGCTCCTGGGTGGGCGTTGCCACCATGACCGCATCCACCCATGGCAAAGCCTGGCGGTAATCGCTCATCTTTTCGATATCCAGGCCTAGGCAGGCCTTGTCCAGATTCTCGCGCTTCAGGTCCACAGCACAGGTCAGCCGGCATTGCGGGATGGAACGTAAGACGCGCAGGTGATTGCTGCCCATGACCCCGGTTCCGATGATGCCGATGTTCATGTTCTCCCCAGTACGACGATTTTCCCCTGCCGGGCCAGATCCAGCACGCGCTGTGAATCGAGCATCAGCGTTTTTCCGGCTTCCAGCACGAAGGCCGCCGCCCGGCACTCTTTCAGGAGGGCCATGGTGGACTGGCCGACCACCGGCACGTCAAAGCGCATGTCATGGCTCGGCCGGCTGACCTTGACCACCACCAGGCCGGGACCGGCGATTTCCGCGGCCCGGACGATGGCGCGATCGGTCCCTTCCATGGCTTCCACCGCCACGACGGCCCGGTTCTTGACGCAAACGGTCTGGCCGATATCCAGGGCGGCGATCCCCCAGGCTTTCTGCCAGCCGAATTCCATGTCGCGCGCCAGGCCGGCGCCGATGCGGCGCCGCGGTGTGTAATTTTTTTCGGCCACCAGGTATTCCTTCAGAAAAAACGTGGAATCGATGATTTCGATCCCTTCGCCCCAAAAAAAATCGGCCAGGGTGGCCAGCAGCGAGGTGGTGGTCTTGTCCTTGACTTTGGCCAGGAAACGGATGAACTTGCCGTCCGCCTTCCAGATGGAGAATATCGCCGCATGCCTCACCCGCCCTACCATCAGGGCCTGGCGCACACCGTGCTTCCTGAAAAAACGGATGACGGCGCCCAGCTGGCCGATGGAGAACTCGGCCCAGGCATCGGCCTCGCCGGCCAATTCGGGAACGGTCAGCCCCTTGACGGCGGCGACGGCCACCTGCTTGCCCTGGCGGTGGGCCTCGCGCACGGCCAGCAGGGGAAGCTGCGACTCACCGGCGATGAATCCGATTGTTTCAGCCATCCTGGCGAAAATTCTTTAAAATCCCTCTTTTGGTTTTGCCGATGAAATCGATGATGATCTGGCTTTCAGCGCTGCCCGGGTAATTGGCGCTGATCTGCTTGACCGCCTGGGTGGTGTTCAGGTCGGCGCGGTAGATGATGCGGAAAATATCCTTGATTTTCTCGATGTACTCCCTGGAGAAGCCGTTGCGCATCATGCCGATGGAGTTCGGCCCGTAAAGGCTGAACGACTCGCGGCTCTGCGCCACCTTGGCAAAGGGCAGAACGTCCTGGCAAACGACGCTGTAGCCGCCGATGTAGGCGTTGCGGCCGATGCGCACGAACTGGTGAACGGCGCAAAAGCCGCTGAGCACCGCGAAATCGCCGATCTCGACATGCCCGGCCAGCGTGGCGCCATTGCTCAGGATGACGTGGTTGCCGATCTGGCAGTCGTGGGCGACGTGGGCGTAGGCCATCAGGTAGTTGTCGTCGCCGAGGCGGGTGTGGCCGCCGCCCTTGAGGGTGCCGCGGTTGATGGTGGTGAATTCGCGGATGATGTTGCGGTCGCCGATATGGACGAATGTCTCCTCGCCCTTGTAGGTGACGTCCTGGGGGTCGGTGCCCAGGGAGGCGAAGGGGAAGATGCGGCACTCCCTGCCGATCTCGGTGTTCTGGTCGATGGTGACGTGGTGCTTGACGATGGTGCCGTCGCCGATGCGCACGCCGGGGCCGATGACCGCGTAGGCGTCGACCTGGACGCCCTTGCCCAGCTCGGCTTTGGGGCTGATGACGGCGCCGGGATGGATCGGCGTTCGGCTCACTGGCCCACCATGCACATCAGGATCGCCTCGACGGCGAGCTGGCCGTCAACCGTGGCCTTGCCGTCGATGATGGCGAACTTGCCGCGGTCGCGCGTCACCAGCACGTCGAGGTCGAGGCGGTCGCCCGGGACCACCGTCCGCTTGAAGCGCGCCTTCTCGATGCCGGCGAAATAAGCGAAGACGCGCTGGCCGGTGAAACGCTGCATCAGCAGCGCGGCCCCCAGCTGGGCCAGGGCCTCGATCTGCAGCACCCCCGGCATGACCGGGTTGCCGGGGAAGTGCCCCTGGAAGAAGTCCTCGTTGCCGGTGACGTTCTTGTAACCCTGGATGGCCTTCACCCCGTCGCTGGCGGTCACCCGGTCCACCAGCAGGAAGGGATAGCGGTGGGGCAGGATCTTTTTGATGTCCTCGATGGTCAGCGGACAGTTCATTTCTTGGCGGCAGGGGCGGGGGCGGCGGCGGTGGCGGACTGGGCGTCGTAGGCCTTGACCACCTTTTCGCTGATGTCGATGCCGGGCTCGAAATAGGTGACGCCGGCCGTGTTCAGGTCGAGGATCAGCGAGAACCCGTTCTCCTTGGCGATCTTTTCGATGATGGGCATCAGGTCGGACTGGATCTTTTCATATTCCTTCTGCTGGGCGGCCATGCTCTCTTTCTGGGCATCCTCGGCGTTGCGCTTGATATCG
>JAPKZL010000146.1 GCA_026393795.1 Candidatus Aminicenantes bacterium
TGACTTCGGGCTCAAACGCTTCCAAAACGGCTCTTTCACCTCTCTGCGCAAGGCGGATGGTCTGAGCGACGATTCGGTCCGGGCCTTGATCGAGGACCATGAGGGCAGCCTGTGGATCGGCACCAACAGCGGCTTGAACCGCCTCAAGGAAGACCGCTATTTCTTCTACAACTCGCGCAACGGCCTGCCGGTCGACCTGATCCGTTCTGTCTTCCAGGACAGCCGGGGCGATTTCTGGATTGGCACCATTGACGGCGGCCTGGTTCGCTACAGCGCTGGACGCTTCCAGGTCTTCGGCGCCAAGGAGGGACTGCGTAACCTGCGCATTTGGTCCATTGCCGAGGGCCGGGACGGGGCCATCTGGTTCGGCACCTACGGCGGCGGGCTCCATCGCCTGCTGGCTGGCAGGGTCACGGTATATTCGACCCGCAACGGCTTGGCCAATGACATAGTCCGCGCCGTCCTGGCTGACCGCGACGGGTCAATCTGGGCAGGGACCAATGGCGGCGGCATCGATATCCTGCGGCCAGACGGCCACATTGTCAATTACAGCCGCCGCAACGGCCTGGGCGACGACTTTATCTACGCCATTGCCCAGGACCACGAGGGAACGGTCTGGGTGGGGGCCTTCAACGGCGACCTGTATCGCTTCCGCGGCGAGGAGATCACGACCTTTCATTTCTACAACCGCTTCACCCAGAATGCCATCTGGACGATCCATCTCGACCCGGACGGCAGCCTGTGGATCGGCACCAACAGCAGCGGCCTGCTTCGCTTCAAGAACGGGAAGTTCCGTGCCATCACCACCCGGGACGGGCTTTACAACGACGTTGCCTTCGAAATCCTCGATGACAACCTGGGCTTCCTGTGGATGAGTTGCAACAAGGGGATATTCCGCGCCAGCAAAAAGGAACTGAACGATTTTGCCGACGGCCGCAGTCGGCGGGTGAACTCCCTGTCCTTCGGCATCCCCGAGGGAGTACGCGGCATCGAGAGCACCGGCCCGGCCCAACCGGCAGGTTGTAGGGCTCAGGACGGCAAGCTGTGGTTCCCGACCATCAAGGGAGTGGCGGTGGTCGACCTCGAGTACAACAGGTACAACAATCTCATCCCGCCCGTGGCCATCGAGAAAATGACCGTCGACGGTCAGGGAATGGGCATGGCGCCGCCACTGGCTTTCGACCCCGGACGCAAGAGGCTCGAGTTCACCTACACCGCCTTGAGCTTCCTGGTGCCGGAAAAGGTCCGCTTCAAGACCTGGCTGCAGGGTTTTGACCGCGGCTGGAGTGCAGAGACCAACCAGAGGCAGGTTTCCTACACCAACCTGCCCCCAGGCCGCTACACCTTGCGCGTCATCGCCTGCAACAACGATGGCAAATGGAACGAGAGCGGAGCCAGCCTGGTCTTCGAACTGCGGCCTTTCTTCTACCAGACGCTCTGGTTCCAGGTGCTGGTCGTCCTGGCGCTGCTGTTTCTGGCCGCACTGGCCGTACGCTGGCGCTTCCGCAGTCTGGAGCGCCGCAAAAATGAGCTTGAGGCCCAGGTCCGTGAACGCTGCAGGATGAATTGCAGCGCATCGCGGTGCACGACCTGAAAAATCCGCTGCAGGCCATCATTGGTTCGGCCGATCTGATCTGCCGGAAGAATCCGGAACTTCCGGCCAGTGTCAGATTGGCGAAGGGAATTTTTGAAGCCTCGAAGCGCATGCTGGCTCTGCTCAACAATATGCTGGAGATATCGCGCATCGAAACGGATGACCTTAAACTGGAACTGCAGGCCGTGGACATCGGGGGTTTGGTCTCGCTGGCGGCCGAAGGATTTGCCAACCAAATGCTGAATAAAGAACAAAAGCTGGATCTCAAGATCGAATCGGGGTGCCTG
>JAPKZL010000147.1 GCA_026393795.1 Candidatus Aminicenantes bacterium
GGACGATCTGGAGGATGGCGAGTAGTCTTTTCATGGCCGCCCCCCTTTTCCCCTGAAAACGACATGCACTGCCTGGAAGCCCATTTTCTTCAGCCACGATTCGAGCAGGATCCGGGCGTTGCGCGCCGCCCGCTGCAGGATGTCCATGCGCCCGACCTTGGCGCGGATGTCCTTTTCGCCCTGGCTGAGCAGGCCGTCCTTTTCCTGGTTGGAAAAATCGCTGCGCAGGATGCCCGATTCGTTGAATATCTCCCTCATGTTTTCCGGCTTCATGTTGAAGAGCAGGATTTTCGGCGCCGGCAGGGTGACGGTGACGGCCGAGTCGTTTTCCAGCTTGATGTCCTGGTCGGTCAATTCGTTCAAGTCAATGCCGGCCTTCACCGTGGCCGCGGCTTCGAAAAGGATTTTGCGGTCGCCGTACCAGGCGACGTCCTTGTAGGAGACGATCTTGGTCACGCTGTACTCGACGGTGGCCAGCTCGGCCAGGTCCTTCAAGGTGCGGACGCCGACGCTCGGCGGCACTCTTTTCCGCGGTACGGCCAGGTTGACCGCAAGCAACACCGCGGCTGCCGCGGCCAGGACGAGCAGCCGTCTGGCGAAGGCAGATTTCTTTTTCGGATCCGTATCCATGGATTCTTGCTCCCGTTGGCCTCTATTTTCCGTATATTTTGATTATAGGCGGGCAAATAAAAAAATGCAAATCAGCCGGATGTGATTCCGGCGCGGACTACGGCCAGCACGGTTTCCCTATCCTTGGCCGTGAGCAGCATTTCTCTGAAATCGTCATTCATCAACCGCCGCGACAAGCCGGCGATGAGCCGGAGATGCTCCTGTTCCTTGCCGTTGTCCGGGATGGCGATCAGCAGCACCGCCCGGACAGCGGAATCGGCTGCCTTGCCCCAGCGCATCGGCCGGCGCGGCCGCAGGAATGCGATGGAAGCGGCTTTGACCGCGGCCGCTTTGCCGTGGGGCAGGGCAAAGCCGAAGCCCAGGTCGGTGGCGAAGGTTGTCTCGCGCTTCCATACGGCCTCTTCCAGGGCCGAGGCGTCGGAAACCCGGCCGGCGAGCTCGAGGAGCCCGCAGAGCTCCTTGATCGCCTCGCCCGGCGTGCGGATTGGGGATTCGAGGCTGACCCACTCGGCGGCGATGATGGCGGCCCCCCCCTCAGGGGGCAGACCGATCGAATCCGCTCCGGGAGAGCGGATGATCGGTGCTGCGCGGCCGTTGAACTCATCCAGCAGCCGGCGGACTTCACCGGCGTCCGTGCAGCGCCCGGACCGCTGCAGCAGGGCGCGGCATTCGCCGCTGTCCAGTTCCCCCATGCGTTCCTTGACCGCGGCGATCCGCTGCGGGGCCATGCTGAGCTCGTCGAAGCCGGCGCCGACGAGCAGCGGCAAGAACTCCGGATTTCCCGCCATTTCGCCGCAGATGCCCAGCCAACGCTTCGCGCCCCGCGCCTGGGCTCCCACTCCTTCCAGCAGGCGCAGGAAAGCGGGGTGCAGCGGATCATAGAGGTTTTCCAACTTGGGGTTGCCGCGGTCCACGGCCAGGAAATACTGCAGCAGGTCGTTGCTGCCGACGCTGAAGAAATCGGCCTCCCGGGCCAACGATTCGAGCGACAGGGCGGCGGCCGGAGTTTCGACCATGATGCCGACTTCAAGCTTGGCGGCATGGGGGATCTTGCGCGCCCGCAGTTCTGCTGCAGCCTCCGCCAGAAGGCTGCGTGCCAGGCGCACTTCCTCAAGCGAGGTGACCATCGGCACCATGACCTTCAACCGACCGTGAGCGGCAGCGCGCAGGATGGCCCGCAGCTGGCAGCGGATTAATTCCCCGTGTTCACCGTAACAGCGGACGGCGCGAAAGCCGAGATAGGGGTTTTCTTCCGGCGGCAGCGCCAGGTAGGGTAGGCGTTTGTCGCCGCCGATGTCCAGGGTACGGATGATGACCGTCCGGCCCTTGGCCGAGCGGACCGCCCGGCTGTAAGCGGCAAACTGTTCATCCTCTCCAGGGGGAGCGTCGCGCTCAAGGAACAAGGTTTCGCTGCGGAAAAGGCCGACCGCATCAGCGCCGTTTCGCCAAGCGGGTTCCAGTTCGGCCGCGCTGTCGACGTTGGCCGCGATTTCGATGCGCAGCCGGTCATGGGTTTGCGCCGGTCGCATTTTCAGGACCGTGCGCCGCCGCGCCAGCCGGCGCAGCATGGTCGCTTCCAGGCGGTAGTAGCGTTTCAAGCCCGGGCCGGGTTTTTGGATGACCAGGCCGCGACGGCCGTCGACAAGGATCTCGCTTCCTGCGCCGATGCGCGCCAACCCGGCCAGAGGCAGGGAGACAGCGGGGATGCCGAAGGAACGCGCCAGGATGGCCGTATGTGAAGTGAGGCCGATGGGGCCCAGAACCAGGCCGCGCAGGTGTCTGCGTTCCAGGCCGAGCAGCTCAGATGGATTCAGGGTTGCTGCCACAACGATGCATGGAGCGTGCAAGGACGGACGGGCCTTCGCTGGCGAGGGGCCATACAGCTTTTCGACAAGCTGAAAGGCGAGATCTTCCAAGTCGCCGACCCGTTCCTGCAGATAAATGCTAGACGATTTTTCCAGGATGCGGGTGTAGTGGGCGGTTGTTTCGGCGATGGCTTGCCCGGCTGATTTATTTCTTCCGGTGATTCCATCGTTGATCCGCTCCCGGAATCCGGGATCGGCAAGGATGGCCAGGTGCGCTTTGATGATGGCAACGGCATTTCGTTCCCGGCAGGCGGCTGCGTTTTTTTGCAGGTCCGACTCTACTTCCAGGCAGGCTTTTTTAAATAGTTTCAGTTCCCTTTTTGCGTCGTTTTTCCCGGCGGCGAAGCGTTGCGGCAGCGTAGCAGTTTTTTGCCAAAGCACTGCCCGGCCGCGGCCGATCCCGGGCGCGATCGTCAAGCCCGGCCAGATGCGGGTGGCGCCATCATGGAAAACCGGCGGCAGCCAGTCCGCCCCCCTGCCGGCGGGGGCGGATGCCGGCTGCGGCATGTCGTCGTCGGCAAGGGGCAATTCCCGGCTCAGGAAAATGCGCAAGGCCCGAGCGGCTTCATCTTGCTGCGGGCCGCTGATCTCCAGGAGGCATGGATCGTTGTTCAGCGTATTGCTGGCCACCAGCTCCAGGATGCTCCGGGCGTCGGCCCGGTTTCGGTTGCGGTTGTTGCGCAAAAGGATGGTGGCAGTAAAGCGCAGGCATATCTCCTGCAGCTGGCTGGCTGGTCTGGCATGCAGGCCATTGGCCAGCGGAAATGTGAAAGGGATCTCTATCACGGCAGTCTTGAAATTTTCATTTCGCAACCGGGTTGAATAGTGCGGCGGGGTTCTTGATCGCTTCCTGCACTCCGACCTCGATAATTTTCAGGTTTTCAAAACGTTCGCGCTTCTGCACTGCAATATCGACGGCAAAAATAACAAGATCGGCTTCATCAATATCTTCCATACTCAGTTCGTTTTCTATGCCCATGGCTCCCTGGGTCTCCACCTTGACGCTATGGCCGAGCTTGCGACCGGTTTTTTCCAGCTGCTCGGCCGCCATGTAGGTGTGGGCGATGCCGGTCGGGCAGGCGGTGACGGCCACGATTTTCATCTTCTCCTCCTAGGTACGGGAAGCGGTGAACTTCTTGACGGCGTTGATCAGCAGCGCCACGGCCAGGGAACCGGCCGCGATGGCCAGGACGTAGGCCAGGCGGTTGTCGACGACCGGGATGACGATCGGCCCGCCGTGCGGGGCGTGGTCGCCCACGCCGCCGAGCATGGCGATCACCGCGGCGATCATCGAGCCGAACATGATGACGGGGATGACGCGCAGCGGATCGGAGGCGGCGAAGGGAATCGCCCCCTCGGTGATGCCGATCATGCCCATGGCCAGGCTGGCGTAGCCGGCCTCGCGTTCCTGCTGGGTCCAGGATTTGCGCGCCAGCAGTGTAGCCAGGCCCAGCCCCAGCGGCGGCACGCAGATGGCGGCGGCACAGGCGCCCATGGGGGCGAAGTTGCCCTCCTTGATCATGGCCGCGCCGAAGAAGAATGCGACCTTGTTGACCGGGCCGCCCATGTCGAAGGCGATCATGGCGCCAAGGACGGCGGCCAGCAGGACGCGGTTGCCTGTGCCCATGACCGCCAGCCACGATGAAAGGCCGGCCATCAGGTCGCGGATCGGCAGGCCGAGGAAGCGGAACATGACAAAGCCCACGATGAGAGAGGCGATGACCGGGATGACCAGAATAGGCATCACCGGCTTGAAGTAGCGGGGAATTTTCACCTTCTTGATCAGCATGACCACCAGCCCGGCCAGCAACCCGGCGACCAGCCCGCCCAGGAAGCCGGCGCCGATCTGGTTGGCGATGGCGCCGCCGACAAATCCCGGCACCAGCCCCGGCCGGTCGGCCATGCCGAAGGCGATGTATCCGGCCAAAACCGGCACCAGCAGCGAAAAGGCGCTGCTGCCGATGTCCATGATTAGCTTTAGAAAAGGCGAGCGCGAGAAATCGGGGCCGCCCGGGCCCATGGGGGCGAAGGCGATGGCCACGGCGATGAGGATGCCGCCGCAGGCGACGAAGGGGATGGCATAGGAAACTCCCGACAGCAGGTATTGCCTGACCTTGAACAAGCCCTGTTTCATCGATCACCTGCCGCCGGCGGCGGGAAGCTGACCTTGACGGTCTTGATCTCGAAGGGGCGGAAGGAAAGCTTAAGGCGGTTGCCCATGAATTGCAGCGGGGCGAACTCGTTCTCCAGCAGGTCGGTCGTCGCGACCCGCGCCGGTTTCCTGAAAAAGGCCAGCACGGCGTTTTCCGCCTTGCCGTTCGCTTCGTAGAGGCGGAATACCAGGCCCGAGCCGTCCTCGGCCAGCTTGATGGCATCGAGAATCACCCCCTCGGACTCAACGCCGAAGAAACTGTATGACAATGGCAGCGATCCCCCATGTTTCTCAAGGATGCGGGCGATGAGCGGTTGGTTGAGCTCCTGGCCGCGATGCACGACTTGGCTCTCGTTCCATTTGCCGGCATGGGGATAGATGGAATAGGTGAACTCGTGGCGGCCGCGGTCGGCCAGCGGGTCGGGCCAGGTGGGCGAGCGCAGCAGCGACAGCTTCATGACGTTGCCGTGAATGTCGTGGCCGTACTTGGAGTCGTTAAGCAGGGCGATGCCTCCCTTTTCGTCTGACAGGTCGGCCCAGCGCAGGGCCGGCACCTCGTAGCGCGCCTTTTCCCAGAGCGTTTCGAAATGCGTGTTGCGGCCGATGGCTGCGAAGGGGATCTCGTAATAAGCCTCGTCGGCCTTGACAGCGATCGGGAAGCAGGCCTTGAGTGAGAGGTGGTCCTCCCACCAGTCGGCCTCGGTGCGGATGTCAATGCGGTCCAATCCGTTGTAGAGTGTGATATATTGTTTGAAAAACGAAGAGGGGAAATCCTCGGTCGGGTAGGAGCGCTCCTTGGAGAGGCCAAGGAAACTCTTGTCGATGCGGTAGACGGTCTTCACCGGGCCGGAGGAGAGCAGCTCTACCTTGACGGCCTTGTTCAGCTCCCAGCCGCGACCGGTGTAGCCGATGTTCCAGGCGTCCCAGTTCTCGGGCCGGTCCTCGTAGACCCACAGCTTGTTGGCCTCCTCTCCCGGCGCCACGAACTCGCGGTTCAAGCGCTTGTCGAAGATGCTTGTGATGTTGCCGCTGGCGTCATCGATCACGACGCGCAGTGCCTCATTTTCCAAGAGAAATCCCGAATATTCAAAGTCTCTTTCTGTGCGTTCTAAAGTAATTTCTTCCATCGGCTTTTTGGGAGCAGGGACCAGTGAATAGACCCTATAGCCCAGGGGCGGAACCTTGCTGGCAATGAAGCTGATCTCGATCTCTCTGCAACTGCAGCTTTCCATCGGACTGATTTGAAAAACGATATCGTGGCCCACTTCATCCAGCAATTGCAGATCATGGTAACCCTTCAGAAAGGATATGGCACTTATAGGAATGGACAAGGTCACGACGTCGTCGCGCTCCCAGGAAAGGGGATTGAAAACGAGCAGCGGCGTGCCTGGAAGGGCCGCCGTGTTGATATTTGAAGCGATCTTTTCCAAGGCGCCATCTTTCAGCCGGCCCAGGTCTTCCTGGACCGTCTTGAAAGTCTCCAGTGCGTCGCGGTAGACCGGGGTGATGCTCGAGCCGGGAAGGATGTCGTGGAACTGCAGGGTGAGGGCGCTCTTCCAGTTTTCCTCCATTTTTTCTTTTGGATACTTGCCGCCAAGGAGGTAAGCAATCGATGAAACTTTCTCAATCGTCGCCAGCAATGCCTCGGTGCGGCGGTTGTTCTTCTTGATCGCCCCCTGGGTGGTGAAGGTCCCCTGGTGGTACTCGAGGTAGAGCTCGTCTTTCCATAGCGGCAGGTCCAGCTTATCGCTCCGCTTTTTCTGCAGGAAGGGGCTCGGTGTGGTGTGGATGAACTTCGGCGCCAGCGCCAGCTTGCCGTAGCCGCGCACGCGGTCGAGGATCTCGCGGTTCGGGCCGCCGCCGTGGTCGCCGAGGCCATACAGGATCAGGCTTTCCTTGAGGCCGGTGGTGGCCTCGTATTTCGAGATGCCGTTGGCCACGTCCTTCAGCTGCAGCGAACTGTCGTAGCTCAGCGGCGGCATGTAGGTCAGGATGGTGCTGCCGTCGACCCCCTGCCAGTTGAAGAGGAAGTGGGGGAAGACGGTGGTGTCGTTCCACCAGAGCTTCTGGGTGATGAAGCTGTCGATGCCGCCCAGCTTGTAGAGCTGCGGCATGTTCCAGTTGTAGCCGAACGAGTCGGGGTTCCAGCCGATGCGCACGTCGGCGCCGAACTTTTCGCGGAAATATTTCTTGCCGTAGAGGAGCTGGCGCGCCCAGCTCTCGCCGGCGATCAGGTTGCAGTCGGGCTCGACCCACATGCCGCCGACGATCTCCCAGCGGCCGGCGCGCACCTTTTCCTTTATCTGCCGGAACAGGTCGGGGTGCTTCTTCTCGATCCAGTCGTAGGTGACGGCCTGGCTCTGGGCGTAGGTGAGCTCACGGTACTCGCCCATGTTCGCGATCACCGTCTGGTAGGTGTTCTTGCTCAGGGCCATGGTCTCGGCCATGCGCCACAGCCAGGCGATGTCGATGTGGGCGTTGCCCACCAGGTTGACGCGGAACTCCTGCAGATAGGCCTTGATGTCCCCGGCCAGGCGCAGCGCGCGCTTGAGCGAGGCCTGCACCCTTGGCCAGTCGCCCACAGCGAGCGCCTGTTGGTCGAAGGCGGCGACCGCTCGATCAAAAGCGGCGTTGAGCCGCGCCAGCTTCGCCTTGTCCACCCGCCGCATGTCGGGGATGTCGTAGGGCTTGCCGGTAAAGGTGAAGCGCTTCAACTCGGGGTTGAGCAGGGTGTCGGCCAGCTGGAAAGCCTGCAGCCAGTTTTGCAGCACGTTGCGGTTCGGTTCCGCGGCCGGGAAAAACAGCTCGGCCGTTTGCAGGACGAACTCGCTCCCCTCGTCAACGGGGGCGCCGCGCCGGCGCTCGGGCCAATAACCCGTCCGCGCCGGGACGAAGCCGCGGTTTTCCACCGCGATCCTCAGTACATGGGCTTCGTTGTCGGCCTGGGGGGTCAGGGCGATCTGGCTGTCGGCTTCGGCCGCGGTGCCGCTCTCGCCGTGGACGGCTGCCTGTTCGAGTTCCCGGTCGTCCAGGAAAAAGGTCGCCTGGACAAGCCCGCGGGCGCTCATCTTGACCTTCAGCGCCAGCGGCGTCCCGGTAACCTTTTTGGCGGCCAAAAGCGCCGGCGCCGTAAAATGGGCGCGCAGATAGAAAACCGGGGCGATAATGCTGCGCCCAGGCTTGTACGTTTCCCAGCGGCTGTCGTCCAGCGACTGCTCCCACTCCAGCAGCCGGGTGTCGAGAACCTTTTCCAGCCCGGCCATCTTCTCCCGCGCCGTCGCGGCCGCCAGTATTGTTGCAAGAACAGCTATCCAAATCGCCGCCAGAATGATTGTCGTTTTTTTCATGACTCACTCCTTCAAGGACATGGTCTATTCTATTTAGATTTGCCGTAATAGTCAAAACCATGGCCTTATTCCGACAGTTCAAATCCCCCCTTCATCCCCCCTTGGTAAGGGGGGAAAAGAATAAAAAAAGGAGAACTAATTGAGCGCTTGCTCGGGAAATGCTGGTTTCCTTCCCCCCTTATCAAGGGGGGTGGCCCCCTGGGCCGGGGGGATAAAACAATAGCGGGAAGTTCTTAGGAGCTGAGACTGTTTCCAACGCCCGGATAAATATGGTATAATAAAATAAACGGTAGGCCCGTTCTCGTTGCTGAACCGATTACCCGGAATCGCAATTCCCTTTCGGAATAGAAACAGGCAAAGCCGAAACACCATGAAGAAATTTAAAAATATCGCCATCATCGCCCACGTCGACCACGGCAAGACGACGTTGGTCGATGCCATGCTAAGGCAGGCCGGCGTCTTCCGCGACAACCAGGCCGTCGCCGAGCGGGTGATGGACTCCAACGACCTGGAGCGCGAGCGCGGCATCACCATCTTTTCCAAGAACGCCGCCTTCCCATACCAGGGCTACAAGATCAACATCGTCGATACGCCCGGCCACGCCGATTTCGGCGGCGAGGTGCAGCGCATCATGAAGATGGTCGATTCGGCGCTGCTCCTGGTCGATGCCTTCGAGGGGCCCATGCCCCAGACCAAGTACGTGCTGAAGAAATCACTGGAGCAGGGGCACCGGCCGATCGTGGTCATCAACAAGATCGACCGCCCCAACGCCCGCCCCGACGAGGTGCTCGACGCGGTGTTCGATTTGTTCGTCGAGCTGGGCGCCGACGACCAGCAGCTCGATTTCCCGGTCCTTTACACCTCGGCCAAGGAGGGGATCGCCCGCTTCGAGCTGCACGACAAGAACAAGAACCTGAAGCCGCTTTTCGAAACCATCCTGCGCCACGTGCGCGAGCCCGAGGGCGACCGCACCAGCCCCTTCCAGTTCATGGCCTCGGCCATCAGCTACGACAACTACCTGGGCAAGATCGGCACCGGCCGCATCCACAACGGCACCGTGACCCAGGGCGAAGAGGTCATGCTCATCAAGCGTAACAACGAGCGCAAGCCCTTCAAGGTCACGCGCATCTTCACCTATGACGGCATCCTGCGCGTCAGCGTCCCCGAGGCTGTCGCCGGCGACATCGTGTCGCTGGCCGGCATCGAGGAGATCGACCTGGGCGAGACGGTGGCCGACATCGACCAGCCGGTGGCGCTTCCGGCCATGGACATCGACGAACCGACCCTGGCCATGACCTTCGCGGTCAACGACTCGCCTTTCGCCGGCCAGGATGGCCGCTTCGTGACTTCCACCCAGCTGCACGGCCGGTTGCGCCGCGAGATTCTGAACAACGCCAGCCTGCGCCTCGAGGAGACTGCTTCCAAGAAGGCCTTCCTGATCAAGGGGCGCGGCACGCTGCAGCTGTCGATCCTGATCGAGAACATGCGCCGCGAGGGCTACGAGTTCCAGGTCTCCAAGCCCGAGGTCATCTGCCGCACCGTCAGCGGTCAGCGCTGCGAGCCCATGGAGCTGGCCGTCATTGACGTCGCCGACGCCTACGCCGGCGTGGTCATCGAGATGCTCGGGCAGAGGAAGGGGGAGCTGCGCAACCTGGTCCCCGGCTCGGACGGCTATACCCGCCTCGAGTTCCGCATCCCGGCCCGCGGCCTGATCGGGGTGAACAACGACTTCTTGACCGCCACCCGCGGCACCGGCATCCTCAACCACAGCTTCACCGGCTACGAGCCGTTCATGGGCGAGATGAACCGCAAGACCAAGGGGGTGCTGGTCGTCCACGAGCCCGGGGTGTCGGTGGCCTACGGACTCTTCGGCCTGCAGGAGCGCGGCAGCCTGTTCATCGGCGCCGGCGTGCCGGTTTACGCGGGGATGATCGTCGGCGAGCACAGCAAGGACAACGACCTGGTGGTCAACGTCTGCCGCACCAAGAAGCTGACCAACATGCGCGCCGCCGGCTCCGACGACGCCGTCCGCCTGACGCCGCCGCGGCCGTTCTCGCTGGAGCAGGCCCTGGACTACATCGAAGACGACGAGCTCCTGGAGATCACGCCCAAGAACATGCGCATGCGCAAGAAAAAGCTGGACGCCCACAGCCGCAAGCAGGACGAAAAATTGAAAAAAGCCGGCTGACAGTGACAACGTAGGGGCACGGCGCGCCGTGCCCTTACAATAGAAATCCTTGACATAAAGCCCCCAATAGGTTAAATCTTGGACAAATCGCCATGAGTAAAACTTTCGATCAGGGAAGGGAAGAGATAGCCAAATTATGCCGGTACTTCGCCGATAACCGACAGGCCTTTCTTGCTCCCGGAGTCAAGGAAGCCCACATCCGTCTGAGCCTGATCGATCCTTTTTTCGAGGCCTTGGGTTGGGACCTGCGCAACGCGGCCATGGTCGCGCCGCAGTATCGCGAGGTCATCACCGAGGACAGCCTGGAGATCGAGGGACAGCAGAAAGCCCCGGATTACGCTTTTCGGGTCGGCACCCTTTCCAAGTTTTACACCGAGGCCAAAAAATGCGGTGTCAATATCAATGCCGACCCCGGACCGGCTTATCAATTGCGCCGCTACGGTTGGAGCGCCAAGGTTCCCCTCTCCATCCTGACCGACTTCGAGGAGTTGGGGGTTTATGACTGTTCGCTCAGGCCCCGGCCCACGGACAAAGCAAGTTTCGGACGCATCCAATATTTCCGCTCGGAGGAATATCCTGACCGCTGGCGGGAACTTTGGGATATTTTTTCGCGCGAGGCCGTGTGGGCCGGAGCTTATGACCGTTACGCCGCTTCCAAGCGCAAGCGCGGCACTTCGGAAGTGGACAGCGAATTCCTGAAGGAGATCGAAGGCTGGCGCGATTCTCTGGCCCGCAACATCGCCCTGCGCAATCTGTATTTAGGCTATGACGATCTGAACACCGCCGTGCAGCGCACCATCGACCGCCTCATTTTCTTGCGCATGGCCGAGGACCGTGGCAGCGAGTCTTATGGCCAGTTGCTTAAACTCTGCGAACGACCCGGCATCTACGCCCGCTTCGTGGGTGACCTGTGCCGCAAGGCCGATGAAAAATACAATTCGGGAATCTTTCATTTCAAGAAAGAAGAAGGGGTCGCGGAATCACCCGACCTTCTCACTCCCAAGCTTCAGATCGACGACAAGGTGTTCAAGCCCATCCTGCAAAATCTCTATTTCGAGAACGGTTCGCCCTACCATTTCGGCGTTTTGCCGGTGGAGATCCTGGGCACGGTCTATGAGCGTTTCCTGGGCAAGGTCATCCGTCTGACCGCCGACCACCGGGCCAAAGTGGAGGAGAAGCCCGAAGTACGTAAAGCCGGCGGCGTTTACTACACTCCGGCCTACATTGTGAACTACATCGTTACAAACACTGTTGGCAAGATGATCGAAGGCAAGAGCCCGGCGCAGTTGGCCGGCGGCAAGAGCGGCCAGCCGCTGCGCGTCCTGGACATGGCCTGCGGTTCCGGTTCATTCCTCCTTGGCGCTTATCAATGTCTGCTCGACCACTGTCTGAAATGGTACTTGGAAAACCGTCCGGAAAAACACAAGGAGGCCGTTTACTTTGACAGCCGCCGCAAGTTTTGGCAGCTGACCATCACCGAGAAAAAGCGCATCCTGATCACCCATATTTTCGGCGTGGACATCGATCTCCAGGCGGTCGAGGTCTCAAAACTGTCTTTGCTGCTCAAGGTCCTGGAAGGCGAAACCGACGAAACGGTGGGCCAGTCCCGGCAGCTTTTCCACGAAAGGGCTTTGCCCAATCTCTCCAATAACATCAAGTGCGGCAACTCTCTGATCGGCCCCGACTACTTCTCCGGCCGCCTGATTCCCGACCCCGATGAAATGAAGCGCGTTAATCCCTTCGACTGGACCCGCGAGTTCCCGGAAGCCATGAAGGCAGGGGGTTTTGATTGTGTGATCGGTAATCCGCCATACTTGTTTATTACTGAAGTTTCGAAAATTGATCGTGAATATTATCAAACAAGCTTTAAAACCATAAACTATCGCTTTGATTTGTATGGATCTTTTATAGAAAAAGCTTTAACGCAGATTATTCGAACAAATGGATCTCTAGGATTTATTATCCCACATACACTCCTAAGTAATGATTCTTTCAAATCTCTACGATCTTTACTTGCAAGAAATACTCACCTGTATCAAATTGTTGACTTAGGACCAGGAATTTTCCAAGATGCAAAAAACGAAACAATGTTAATATTTTTTCAAAAGACCACTCCAGATATTAAAAGTAAGGTCGAAGTAATCCGAACAAATTCAAAGGAATTTCTTACTAAGTATAATAAATCCAGTATTGCACAATATAAATGGGCAGATGAAGATGGAAATTCATGGCTCGTCCGGACATCTCAAGAAAATATTTCCATTTTAGAGCGTTTTGAAAAACAATCAAAAAAACTAGGTGATTTTTGTACTGCTAATCAAGGGTTGCGTACAGGCAATAATGAAAAATATTTATCAAATAAGCCGAAAGGAGATATTTGGAAATCTGCCGCAGGCGGAAAAGAAATCGGGAGATATTTGCCAATTCCGAAAACTCTTTTTGTTTATTATGATCCAAATGTTTTAGACGCGCCTCGGAGACCTGAAATATTTATTTCAAGTGAAAAAATTGTTGTCCAAGAAATTCGAAATATTTCTTTAACTCGTCGAATTGTTGCAACTTTGGATACTGATAAAACAATCTGTTTGCAATCAACAAATGTAATTAACTTGAAAAAAGATGCGCACTTGGGGGTCTACTATATTCTCGGAATTCTTAACAGTTCGGCGGTTAATTATTTTTTTCGCTGTCGTTTCCCAGGAAACAATCATATCCCTTCAAATCAGTTATTGAGAATTCCGATTCCGATTCCTTCTAATGAACAAATTCAAAAGGATTTAATTGGTTTTGTGCAAACCATTCTAAATCTTAACTACCAGCTCCAAAATACCACATCCGATTCGTTAAAACTGAATATTAATCGCCATATTGATGCAACTGACAACGAAATCGATCGCTTGGTTTATAAATTGTATGGATTGACTCAGACAGAGATCGATATGATTGAAGGAAGTGAATAGTGTTTAAAATTATTTATGAGTTTTTTATTTCAATCCCTCCAATTATTATTTCTACTGCAGCTTTTTGCATTTCTGTTTTTGTTTTGTATCAGAATTTTTTGAAACCTTTTTGTCTTTATGTTTTGACAGGACATTATCTAATTGAGGTTAAAAACAATTTTTTATACGTAGATTTATCAATAGTTTTTTTTAATAGAGGAATGCGGATTGGTGTTATAGAAAATATCTTTTTAGATATAAATTATGGTAATGAAATAATTCGATTGAATCAAAGACATATCAGGAAATTTAAGGATTCCCCAGAACTTGTTATTGAAAGATTTTGGAGTCCTTTTTTTCTTAATGGAAAAGCAGAAATCAATCAAACAGTTAGTTTTTATAGTAACCGAAAAATTGAAAATCAAATTGAAGGAAAAACTTTAGGTATGCTAACTGTTCAATACAAAAAAAACCCGAAAAAAGATAAATTAGTATTTCTTCGAAAAAAAATAGATTTTAATTTAATTAGCAAAGATAAATTCCAGCTAAATAAAAATCTTTTGGAGTTGTCAGTAAATGAAAAAACAACGTAAACGGACTCCGCTTGTCGTGGAGCACCTTGAAGGCATTTCTCGGGCGGCGATCGGTCGCTTTCCTGAACTGGTCACGGAATTTGCCCGCGGCAAGAGCGGTGTTTACGCGCTATACAAAGGTGAATCATTATATTATGTCGGACTGGCTAAAAACTTGCGTTCCCGCTTGCACCATCATCTGCGCGATCGTCACGCCGAGGAATGGAACCGTTTCAGCATATACCTGACCCGCGATGATGAACATTTGAAAGAGCTTGAATCTCTGGTACTCAGAATCGCTTCACCAAAAGGTAACCGCACATCAGGGAAGTTTATGGAATCCCGCGACCTCTTCAAATTATTCAAGCAAAAAGCTCAACAGATGCAGCGCAAAGAGCTTTTTGAAATTACGGGCGATGAACAAGTTGAAGTTTCAAAAGACCGCTCTGAACGTCGGCGGCTGGGAGAGTTCGATACCATCGTCTGCCCAGCCCATCCGGAAGGCTTTCAGGAAGAATTCTTAGGAAAAAACCGCTGGTACGCGATCCGCATCTCGAAAAGTGTCATTCCTCATCTTAAATACATTGCCATTTATGTCAGCGCGCCGCTGCATAAAATCACCCATTATGGCCGAATAAATTCTATAAAACCCTACCAGGAAAGCGGGAAATACATGGTCAAGCTGAGCGGCAAGGCCAAATTGATCGGACCGATCGTCCATTCGCCCGGGATTTCCATGCAAGGTCCCCGACTGGCAATAATGGAAAGATTAAAGAGAGCGCGGACTCTTGCCGAGGCTTTGTAGAATCGGTTAGGGATGGTTAGTGATTTTATGACTTTTCGGCTTGAGGCAGCGGTTCAACAAGGGGTTTAAACCCCTTGTTTAGATGCGTTAAAGAATCCGTAGTAACCCCTTAAAATGATTGTTTATGATAAAATTATACGGAAAAGTATTTTGGGGATAACTTGAAAGAATTAATTCAAGTTATAGTTTAATGTTTTTTATAAAACAAATTAAATGCAAGGAGATTGTTAAACATGAAAAATTCTAAAAATTTAACAGGGATTGCGGGAACTTACTATCTTGCTGCCGAATTATCAAAACGAGGATATGTTGCGTTGGTTACAAT
>JAPKZL010000148.1 GCA_026393795.1 Candidatus Aminicenantes bacterium
GGCCTTCCTTGAGGCCGAAGCCTACCCCGGGCCGTCCATCATCATCGCCTACTCCCCCTGCATCATGCACGGCATCGACATGGGCTTCTCCAGCGAGGAGGCCAAGAAGGCCGTCCAGGCCGGCTACTGGCCGCTCTACCGCTACAACCCGGCGCTGGCCAACGAGGGCAAAAACCCCTTCCTCTACGAGAGCAAGGACCCGACCCTGGGGCTGCAGGACTTCCTGGCCAAGGAGATCCGCTTCGCCACGCTCAAGCTGCAGTTCCCCGATGTCGCCGACCGCTTGTACGAGCAGGCCGAGGCCTTCAAGAAAGGCAAGCACGACTACTACAAGAAGTTGAGCGAATTGAAGTAAGGCCGTCCGGCAAGCGGGAAAGCGGAGCGCCATGGCCGTCGAGATACAGCAGATCGACCTGGAGCATCCGCACCGCCGTCTGCTGCAGCACGCGGCGCGCATCGTGGCTGACGGCGGCCTGATCGTCTATCCCACCGACACCATCTACGGCCTGGGCGCCGACCTGTTCAACAAGGAAGCCATGGCGCGGATCTTCAAGCTCAAGAAAACGTCGCACCAGAAGCTGCTCAGCTTCATCTGCCCCGACCTGGCCGCCGTTGCCGCCTGGGCGCACGTGCCGACCAGCGTCTACCGCGTCCTGCGCCGCGTCACCCCGGGCAAGTACACATTCATCCTGCGGGCCAGCAAGGAAGTTCCCAAGGTATTGCTGCAGAAACGGCCCACCGTGGGCGTGCGCATTCCCGATTCGGCCGTGGCCCTGGGCCTGGTGCGCGAGCTCGGCCGGCCGCTCCTCTCCACCTCGGTGCCGCAGGGCGAGGACGACTTCTATACCGATCCCCAGGCCATCGCCGAGACCTTCCGCCACGACATCGACCTGGTCCTCGATGCGGGACCGCTGGCCAACCTGCCTTCGACCATCATCGACTTGAGCGGGCCGGTTCCGACGGTTATCCGCCGCGGCGCCGGCGACCTCGAGCCATTCGGAATGTAACTGACCGCGGCAGTCCTGGGCGGTTGCAAATTCCCGCGCTCCAGTATACAATGGGCCGGGGTAAACATGACTAAAGCCAATTTGATCACCATCGTGCGCATCATCATGGTCCCCCTTTTCCTGGTCATTCTCCTGACCGAGATGCAGAACAAGGAGATCATCGCGTTTGCCATCTTCGTCATCGCCGCCGTGACCGACTCGCTCGACGGCTACGTCGCCCGCAAGTACAACCAGGTCAGTTCCCTGGGCAAGTTTCTCGACCCGTTGGCTGACAAGCTGCTGGTAGCTGCGGCGCTGATGGCGCTGGTCTACCTGCAGGAGGTCGAGACCTGGGTGGCGGCGATCATCATCCTGCGCGAGATTTTCATCTCCGCCTTCCGTTTTTACTTCCTGGTCAAGAACGCCTCCTTCTCGGCCTCCATCCCGGCCAAGGTCAAGACCACCTTCCAGATCGTCGCCCTGGCCATCCTGATCATCTACCGCAGGATGCCCTACGCCAACTACCTGCGCCTGCTCGGCATCGCCGTTCTGTACATCGCGGTGCTGCTGACGGTTTACAGCGGCGCCGAATATGTCGTCCGCTTCAGCCGTTCGCTCAAGGACTGACCATGCCCTACCCGAAATACAGAGCCTTGAATAAAAAAAACCTTAAGACCGTTTCCATCAAGGACCGCCCGTCGCTGGTCCACCTGAGCGATTTCCCCAAGCCCTACCTGGCCGGCGCGGATTTCAACTCTTTCATCGCCTCGCTGCCGCCCTTCCTGGCCGCCAAGGACTTGCGCGAGTTTGCCGGCCGGCTCGGCGACGCGCGCAAAAAGAACAAGCCGATCATTTGGGGCATGGGTGCGCATGTGGTCAAGCTCGGCCTGAGCCCGCTGATCATCGACCTGATGCAGCGCGGTTGGATCTCGGCCATCGCCACCAACGGCGCCTTCATGATCCATGATTTCGAGATCGCCCTGGCCGGGAACACCTCGGAGGACGTCGCCGCCAACCTGCTGCAGGGGAGCTACGGCAACACCGACGAAACCGGGCTGTTTCTGAACCTGGCGCTCAAGGACGGGATGCAGGCGGGAATGGGCGCCGGCGAGGCGGTCGGCTACTACCTGATCCAGGCCAAGCTGCCCCACCTGGAGCACAGCATCCTGTTCAACGCCTACAAGCTGAACATCCCGGTCACCATCCATCCGGCCATCGGCACCGATTTCATCCACTTCCACCCGATGTTCGTCGGCGAGGTCACCGGCGCCCTGGCAGAGCGGGACTTCCAGCTCCTGGCCTCCATCGTTTCCGAAATCGGGCAGGGCGGAGCCTACCTCAACATCGGCTCGGCAGTCATCCTCCCGGAGGTCTTTCTCAAGGCGGTGGCTTTTTGCTCGGGGCAGGGGATCCGCCTGGAGAATTTTTACACGGCGGTGTTCGATTTCAACCGCCATTACCGCCCCTTTGAAAACGTCTTCAAGCGGCCGGTCGCCCACGGCGGCAAGGGCTACTACTTCGTCGGCCACCACGAGATCATGATCCCGCTGCTGGCGGCGATGATCCTCAGCACCCAGAGCTGACCGAGCCGCGGCCCCGGGGCAATTCATGAACCACGATTTCTTCCCGCTGGCCGACAAGCTGAGGCCGCAGAGGCTCGCCGACTTCGAAGGCCAGGAGCACCTCACCGGGCAGCGGAAGGTCATCCAGGCCATGGTGCGCGGCGGTAGCCTGGCGTCGATGATCTTCTGGGGCCCGCCGGGATCGGGGAAAACCACGCTGGCCCGCATCCTGGTCAGGGAAACCGCTTACCCATCGGCCGAGTTTTCGGCCACGGTGTCGGGGATCGGCGAGATCAAGAAGCTGATGGAGAAATCGTTGGCCGCCCGCCGGGAGCGGGGCAAACCGCTGGTGCTGTTCGTCGACGAGATACACCACTTCAACCGTAACATCCAGGACGCTTTCCTGCCCTACGTCGAGCGCGGCGACATCATCCTGCTGGGGACCACCACCGAGAATCCGGCCTACAAGATCAACCGCGCCCTGCTTTCGCGTTTGAAGATCCTGGAACTGTTCCCGCTGAAGGAGGAGCACCTGAGGCGCATCCTGGCCCGGGCGCTGGCTTTCATCGCCACGCGCGGCGGCGCTTCCTTACGCTTCACCCCCGAGGCCGAGGCGGTGGTGGTCGGCTACAGCAACGGCGACAGCCGGCGCCTGCTCAACCTGGTGGAGATCGTCTTCCAGACGGCCGACCTGGGAAAGCCGGTCGGCGATGCCGCTGTTTTCGACATCATCCAGAACAAGGTCGCGGGCTACGACCGCACGGGCGACGACCGCTACCAGCTCATCTCGGCGCTGCACAAGAGCGTGCGCAACTCCGACGTCGACGCCGCGCTCTTCTGGCTCTACCGCATGCTCGAGGGCGGCGAGGATCCGCTGTACATCCTGCGGCGCATGGTGCGCATGGCCGTGGAGGACATCGGCCTGGCCGACCCCGACGCCCTGCGCATCTGCCTCAATGCCAAGCAGGCTTACGAATTCCTGGGTTCCCCGGAAGGCGATTTGTTCCTGAGCGAAGCGGCGGTGTACTTAGCCCTGGCGCCCAAGAGCAATGCTCTGTATGTGGCCGACGGCAAAATGAAGTCGCTCGCCGAAAAATACAAGATGCTGCCCGTGCCTCTGTCGATCGTCAATCCCGACAATTTCATCGCCGCCGGCAAGGGGGCGGGCAAGGGCTACGTCTATGCCCACGATCTGCCCGAAAAGACCTCGCTGCTGCGCACCCTGCCCGACGGGGTTGTCGAAAGGGGCTTCTACGAGCCGGGAAGCATGGGATTTGAAAAGCACATCCGCGAGCGCCTGGCCTACTGGAAGAAGGTCAAGGCAGAGATGTCCAAAACCGGCGGGAAGGATGATGTGGAGGGTTGATCCCAGCGTCCCTTTGACTGTTAATATGCATTGAAAAGGGCGGCCGCAAGGGCCGTCCCTTCGGGACAGACAAACTATATCCACCAAGGTCGGTGGATAGTTTGTACTGCCCTACATGAGCACCATCGGGAACGCAGATCTGCGTTCCCTACACGGATAGCTCTTTTCATCCTATTTCTTTCCTTTTTCTTCCGCCTTGGTTGACAACATACAAATCTTGTATATAATAAGTAACTTAAAGCAAATTAGCTTGGAAAAAAACAAGATAATTTGCTTTCTAAGTTACTTATCCTGCGCAGCAGGGTTAGTAATGCACATTTAATACGGGAGGCAACATGGCCATCAGCACGGTGAACATATCATTCAAGGAAGACTTGTTGGCGGAAATCGACCGCATCGCCCGCCGCGAGTCGCGCTCGCGCTCCGAGCTGATCCGCGAAGCGGCGCGTTCCTACATCGACAGGAAAAAGCGTTGGGAACGAATCTTCGTTTTCGGCAACAAGCAGGCAAAGAAACTGAGGTTGAAAGAAGGGGCCGTGGAGGCGGCAATTCGTGAACAACGCGCCGGGACTGTGAAACAATGACTCCGATTCTGGTCCTGGACAGCAACGTCTACATTTCGGCGGTGCTGTTCGGCGGCAAGCCACGGCAAATTATCGAGGCCGCTCTTGCCGGAAGGATCCGTCTGGCCGTTTCCGCGTCAATCCTGGAAGAAATCGAGGGTGTTTTGAGCGGCAAAAAATTCAAGTTCCCCGAAACCGCGGCGCGGGAGATCGTTAGTGAGATCTCAATCCTGGCCGAAATCTTTGAAGCGGTTGAAAAAGTCTCCCAGATCAAGAATGACCCGGACGACAACCGCATCCTGGAGTGCGCCCTGGCCGCTTCCGCCGCCGCCATCGTCAGCGGCGACAGCCACCTTTTGGCCCTGGGAAGTTTTCGCGGCATCCCGATTTTGAGCCCAGGCAAGTGCCTGGAGAAGTACAAAGTGGGATAAAAACAGGGCTCAGTGTTAGTGATAGTGTTAGTGTTAGCAAAGAAACT
>JAPKZL010000149.1 GCA_026393795.1 Candidatus Aminicenantes bacterium
GCTTGCCTTTCTTGAAGGCCTCGGCCTGCTCGTACAAGCGGTCGGCGACATCGGGGAACTGCAGCTTGAGCGTGGCGAAGCGGATCTCCTTGGCCAGGAAGTCCTGCAGCCCCAGGGTCGGGTCCTTGCTTTCATATAAAAAGGGGTTCTTGCCGGCTGCGGCCAGCGCCGGGTTGTAGCGATATAGCGGCCAGTAGCCCGACTGCACGGCTTTCTTGGCCTCCTCGCTGGAGAAGCCCATATCGATGCCGTGCATGATGCAGGGGGAATAGGCAATGACGATCGCAGGCCCGGGGTAGGCCTCGGCTTCCAGCATGGCCTTGACCACCTGGTTCATGTTGGCGCCCATGGCCACCGAGGCCACATAGACGTAGCCGTAGCTCATGAACATCAGCCCCAGGTCCTTCTTGCCGGTGCGCTTGCCGGCCGAGGCGAACTGGGCCACCGCCGAGAGCATCGTCGACTTGGAGGCCTGGCCGCCGGTGTTGGAGTAGACCTCGGTGTCGAGGACCAGGACGTTGACGTTCTTGCCCGTGGCCAGGACGTGGTCGAGGCCGCCGTAGCCGATGTCATAGGCCCAGCCGTCGCCGCCGATGCACCAGACCGACTTGTCGACGAAGTAATCCTGCAGCTCGTTGATCTTGCGCAGCAGAGCCTGCTTCTCGGGAGGGGCCGTCTTGACGGCCCCCTGCAGCAGGTCCTTCACCGCCCGGGCCGCGGTTTGCGCGTCGTCGCCGACGTTCGTCCAGAGCTCGAGGCTCTTTTTCAGGGCCGCTTCCAGTTTCTTGTCGGTGCCGCTTGCCAGCAGGCTCTCGACGGCGCTGCGCAGCAGCTTGCGGTTGGCGTCCACGGCCAGGCGCATGCCCAGCCCATACTCGGCGTTGTCCTCGAAAAGGGAGTTGGCCCAGGCCGGGCCGCGTCCGTCCTTGCCGACGCAATAGGGGGTAGTCGGGAAGGTGCCGCTGTAGATCGACGAGCAGCCGGTGGCGTTGGCGACGATCATGCGCTCGCCGAAAAGCTGCGAGACCAGCCTGACGTAGGGGGTCTCGCCGCAGCCGGCGCAGGCCCCGGAAAATTCGAACATGGGTTTGCGGAACTGCACCCCCTTGAACTGGGTGATCTGGGTGCCGTCCATGATATTGTCGGGGAGGTTGTCGAAGAAATCGAAGTTGGCGTTCTCGCCGGCCTTCCTCTCCTCCTCGATCGGGCTGAACTCGAGTGCCTTGGTCTTGGCCGGGCAGACGTGGACGCAGTTGCCGCAGCCGGTGCAGTCCTCGATGTAGACCTGCACCTTGTAGGCCAGGTTCTTCGTATTCTTGGTCAACGACTTCACGGTCTTGAAGGATGCCGGAGCCTTGGCCAGCTGGGCCGGCTCGATCTGCTTGGCGCGGATGGCGGCATGCGGGCAGACCAGCGAGCACTGGTTGCACTGGATGCAGTTCTCGCTCAGCCAGTGCGGCACCTGGGGAGCGATGCCGCGCTTCTCCAGCTTGGCGGTGGCGGTGGGCACCTTGCCGTCGAGCGGCATCTGCGACACCGGCACGCTGTCGCCCTTCAGGTGCATGAGCTTGTCGATGACGGTGCGGGCGAATTCGGAGGCGTTGTCGGGGATCAGCTTGGGTTCCGGCGCAGAAGCCTTGATGTCCTTGACCGCGGCCGGCACCTTGACCTGCTGCAGCGCGGCGCTGGTGCGGTCGACCGCGTCCCAGTTCATGGTGACGATCTTCTCGCCCTTCTTTTCGTAGGTCTTCTTGATCGAATCCTTGATCAGCTGGATGGCTTCATCGCCGGGCAGCACGCCGGAGATCTTGAAAAAGGCGGCCTGCATGACCGAGTTGATGCGCTTGCCCAGGCCGACCGCTTCCGATATCTTCAGGGCGTCGATGTTAAAGAACTTGATCTTCTTGGTGATGATCGTCTCCTGCATGGCACGGGTGAGGTGCTCGAACACCTCGTCGTTGCCCCACTCGGAGTTGAGCAGGAAGGTGCCGCCGGCCTTGACGCCAGCGAGCACGTCGTAGCGGCCGATGTAGGCCGGGTTATGCAGGGCGACGAAGTCGGCCGAGGTCGACAGGTAGGGGGCGCGGATGGGGCTCTTGCCGAAGCGCAGGTAGGAGATGGTGATGCCGCCCGACTTCTTCGAGTCATAGGAAAAATACCCTTGCGCGTACATGTCGGTGTGGTCGCCGATGATCTTGATCGAGTTCTTGTTGGCGCCGACGGTGCCGTCCGATCCCAGCCCCCAGAAGATGCAGGAGATGGTATCGCTCTTTTCGATGGCGAAGCTTTCGTCGAACGGCAGCGAGCGCTGGCTCACGTCGTCGTTGATGCCGACGGTGAAGTCGTGGAAGCAGGCGCCGGCGAGGTGGTCGAAGACGGCCTTGGCCATGGCCGGGGTGAATTCCTTTGAGCTGAGGCCGTAGCGGCCGCCGATGATGGTCAGCCCCTTGTTGGCCATGGCGGTGACCATGTCCATGTACAGCGGCTCGCCGAGTGCGCCCGGCTCCTTGGTGCGGTCGAGGACGGCGATCTTCTTTACCGTTTTGGGCAGGACGTTGAGCAGCGCTTCCTGGGAAAACGGCCGGAAGAGGCGGACCTTGATCAGGCCGACCTTGGCGCCGTTGCGGTTCAGGAAATCGACCGTCTCCTCAAGGGTTTCGCAGGCTGAGCCCATGGCCACGACGACGCGCTCGGCTTCGGGGGGGCCGACGTAGTCGAACAACTTATAGTGGCGTCCGGTCTTTTTGCCGACCAGGTCCATGTATTTCTGCACGATGGCCGGGGTCTTGGCGTAGTAGGGATTCACCGTCTCGCGGCCCTGGAAATAGACGTCGGGGTTCTGCTGGCCGACCTTCAGCACCGGGCGGTCCGGGCTGAGGGCGCGGGCGCGGAAATCCTCCACCAGCTTCATGTCGAGCATGGAGGCCAGGGTCTCGTAGTCGATCATCTCCACCTTCTGGATCTCGTGCGAGGTGCGGAAGCCGTCAAAGAAGTTCAGGAACGGCACCCACGACTCGAGCGTGGCCAGGTGCGAGACGATGGCCAGGTCCATGATCTCCTGGACCGAGGCGGCGGCCATGAGGGCGAAGCCGGTGTTGCGCACCGACATGACGTCGGAGTGGTCGCCGAAGATCGAGAGCGACTGGCAGGCCAGCGAGCGGGCCGAGACGTGGAACACGGTGGGCAGCATTTCGCCGGCGATCTTGTGCATGTTGGGGATCATCAGCAGCAGCCCCTGCGAGGCGGTGAAGGTGGTGGTCAGGGAGCCGGCCGAGAGCGTGCCGTGCACGGCGCCGGCGGCGCCGCCCTCCGACTGCATCTCGATGACCTCCACTTCCTGCCCGAAGATGTTCTTGCGGCCGTTGGCCGCCCAGGAATCGGCGAGCTCGCCCATCACCGAGGAGGGGGTGATCGGGTAGATGGCCGCCACGTCGCTGTAGGCGTAGGCCACGTGGGTGGCGGCGGTATTACCGTCGATGGTCGCTTTTTTGAAACTCATTTTAGTTCACTCCTTGTTTTCGGGGAAAAGGCCGCGAAGGCCGAAGATCGTCAGCGGGAGCCGGTGTCTCCTGGGTCTTTTCCGGGATTAATTAAAAAAAATGTTAACATATAAACATATTGCCTGTCAAATCCGGACATCGCCCCTTCCAACCGCCATGCGGCCTGGGATCAGGGATGTTTCAGCGGCTATTTCGTTTCAGTTTCGGCTACCGGCGGTGTTTCGGCGGGCAGGGCTTTTTCCTTCGTCCACCGCTCCTCGCAGGTCTTGCAGAGCTCGGTGATGTTCTTCAATTCCCGCGCCTGGGCAACCGTGCCGCTGAAAATTTCTTCCGTCTTGTTGGTGTTGATGTGGTAGCAATCCGAAAACAGGTGGTATTTCGTTCCCGATTTCGTCCAGAAAACGTGATTGACGCCGGTCAGCTGCTTGACCTGCGCCGTTTGCGCCTCGTACTTTTCCTGGGACGGCGGGTTGAAATCGATGCCGGTGGCGCCGGCGATCAGCAGGGCGATGACGGCGATGGCGCCGACGATCCCCTTCTGCTTCCCCTTCAGGTCCTTGTTGGTGAAGATGAGGATGACCAGGGGCAGGAAGGCGATGACGCTGATGATGGCGCCCAGCTGGTTTTGGATGAAGAACCGCACCGGATCCTTTTCCGAGGCGGGACTGAGCTTGTTCGCGTTCTTCCACAGCAGGTTGCCGATGACGGCGAAGATGAGATCCGCCGCGATTAGGGCAATGAGCCAGGCCATCGTGACGGGTGGTTTTCTGAGCAGCAGGATCGCGCCGACTTCAAGGCCGATGGCCACGATCCAGGAAATGATCGCGAACAGGCGCAGGCTTTTCGCCTTGCCCTTGTTCTCATCGCTGGCCACGAAGGGGCTTGACTCCCTGGCCGCCGCCGGACTCTCCCCGCCTTCCACCTGGATTATTTTTTTTGTCGTCCCCTTGTCTGGCATGTTGT
Organism: Candidatus Aminicenantes bacterium; assembly: GCA_026393795.1. Taxonomy (NCBI): domain Bacteria; phylum Candidatus Aminicenantota; species Candidatus Aminicenantota bacterium. The sequence continues at coordinate 4,464 of JAPKZL010000149.1, forward strand.
TTCCTCCTTTTTTGGTATTGTATAACAAATTTTTAAAATAGGAAATCAAGAAAAAAGATCAAGCTCCATTCCACGGCAGTTTTTTCAGCCTTTTTCCTCCCAATATTCATACTCGTCGATTTTATCGAGGTACAAACCGTCGAAACCGGCGGCCATGACGATATCGGCATATTGGAATATGATCGCCTGCCACTCGCTTTGCCAATAGGCGACCGCGTAGTTGCCTTCCCATTCCGGGTTTTCCTGGCCAAGCCAGTCGGGGTGGCCCGGAGTCCAGCCCGACTGCCAGTACCAGCGGTAGTCTTCGGCCTCGCCGATGCTCATGTAGGCCAGCACGAGGCGCCGTTTGCCGTCGGGCTTGGTTTTGAGGGCATCGATCTGGGCCGCGCTGAGTGCGCGATCTTCAAAATAAGCGTCGATGATGACCAGGTCGTAATAGGTGGCGGCGACGGCATTGATGAATGCGGCCGCGCTTGAAAAATTCCGGGGATTGATCACATAAAGAAAATGCTTGACATCGCTCCATTTCCGGCAATCGTGGCTGTCGGCCGCCGTCGGCATATGCCCGTTGTTGACGATGGCATCGAGTTCGCGAACCGCGCAGTACCCCACGAAACCGTTGGCGGCGCATTGGGCATAACTGTCATCGACATAGGAGCGGCTGGTGCAATAATCGGTAACCAGCACCAGCTTGCCGGCACTCACCTGCGGCTTTAAATAACCGAGGAAATATTCGCTATCGGCGCTGAGCGTCGGAGTGTTGTCGTTGGTGTAGCCGTAAAAAACGTCCTCGTTGCCTGAACCGTTGATCGCGGCCAGATAGCTTGAGTCTGCGGTCAATTCGCAGCCGTTCTGGGGAAAAATGCCAAAGCTTGCGCCGGCGGTGTTCCGGGCGCGGACGGCAATGGCCTGGACAAAGCCCCGCATGTGGGCGCGATATTCGTTGTCTCCGGGATTCGAAGGGTCGTCGCTGTTGCAGGAGAGCAATAGAATCGACAGACAAAAAAGCGGAAAGAATTTTTTACCCATCGGCACCTCCGCATTTATCTTATAGTAAAAAAGAACTGCGGACAAGCGAAGAGCAGTTGACATTCCCGGTGCGCCTGAAGGACAATAGGACCTTTGGGAAAAGAGATGAACGAAGCGGGACATGATTTCAGCATCGAATTGAAGGTCCGAGACTACGAGGTCGATCTGCAGGGCATCGTCAACAACGCCATTTACCAGCACTACCTGGAGCACGCCCGCCATGAATTCCTGCTCTCGCGCGACATCGATTTCGCCACCCTGCACGGGCAGGGGAGCGATTTGATCGTCACCCGCATCGAAATAGACTACAGGTCCCCGCTGCGCAGCCGCGACCGTTTCACCGTGACGCTGCGGGTCCAGCGCGAGGGCCCGCTGAAGGTGGTCTTCGAGCAAACGATCGTCCGCCTGCCAGACAACAAGCCCGTCGTCGAAGCCCGGGTGACCGGGATCTGCCTGAAAAACGGCAGGCCGGTCAGGCCGGAGGACATTCTGGATGTCCACCGCCTGGGCTTGCCGCCGAAGACGGCCGCCGGCCCGAAGCAGACGGTTGAAAACCACACCATGCCGGAGGGAAAATGTTCCAAACCGAAATCATGATTGGCCTGCAGGCCCTGCGTTCGGACTGGCTGACCTGGCTGATGAGGCAGATCACGGCCACCGGCTACCACGGCTTCGTCATCATCCTGGTCATCGCCGTCATGATGGGGATCAGCCTGCGCAAAGGCTTCCTGCTCTTTCAGTTCTTCGCCTGGACGGGCATGGCCAGCGAATTGTGCAAGGAGCTATTCGGGCTGCCGCGGCCGTTTTTCGTCGACAGCCGCGTCCGGTGCCTGGAGCCGACCTGGGATGCGGTCACCGCCCTCAAGGCCCAGGGCGCTTCCTGTTTCTTTTCCCTGCCACCGCGCGCGGCCATCGAGGCCTTCCGCCTCCAGCACCTCTCCTTCGGTTTCCCGTCGGGGCACGTCTCGGGGAGCATCGCCCTCTGGGGCGGCCTGGCGGTCCTTTTCCGCAAGCGCGGGCTCGCCTGGCTGGCCCCCATCGCCATCTGCCTGGTCGCCCTCAGCCGCATGTACCTGGGGGTGCACTTCTTGGGCGACGTCCTCAGCGGCGCCGTCCTGGGCGGATTGGTGCTGCTGCTCGCCTGGCGCCTCGTCGGCGACGCCGGCGGCCGGGAGCGGTTCTTCGCTGTCGCCCGGCTCGGCGCGGCGCTGCCGCAGCTGGCGTATGCCGCGGCGATGTTCATCCTGCCTGTATTGCTGTTCATCTTTTCCGCGGTTTCAGCTACGCTCGCCGGTTTTTTCATCGGCTTGAACGCCGCCTTCACCATGATCCTGAGGCAGGGTCCCCTTGATGAAGGCGCAGCGCTGCCGGTCCGCGCCGTTCGGGTGCTGCTCGGCGGCCTGATCTTCCTGCTGCTCGGTTGGCTCCTGAGCCTGGGAACGGCCTGGCTCCATATCCCGGCAGGTTCCTGGCCGCGCTTCATTTCCTCCGCCCTGAATTGCTTCCTGGCCTTCCAGATCGCGGTGCCGCTGTTCCTGCGCCTGGGGCTCTATAAAAAGGAAACCCGAACGGGGGACGCGAACCGGTAGACAGCGATGCCCCCATTTCCCAAGATCCCCAATTTCGAACTGAAAAAATTCCTGGGCAGCGGCGGCGCCGCCGAGGTCTTCCTCGCCGTCGACCTGAAGCATTCCCGGCTGGTGGCCGTCAAGGTCCTGGCCCGCAGCCGTTTCGCCAACGCCGTCGCGGTCCGGCGCTTCATCAAGGAGGCGCAGACCATTTCCCGCCTCCACCATCCCAACATCGTCCGCATCCATGGCACGGGCAAGATCAATGACTTGCACTACATGGTCATGGAGTTCCTGCCCGAAAGCCTGAAAGCGCGCATCCGCCAGCGCAAGCCGATCGGCCTGCAGGAGTCCCTGACCATCATCAACCAGATCGCCGCCGCCCTGTTCTACGCCCACGGCAAGGGCTTCATCCATCGCGACGTCAAGCCCGACAACATCATGTTCCGCGCCGACGGCACGCCGGTGATCCTCGATTTCGGCATCGCCCGCGTCCTCGAGGCCACCAGCCAGATCACCCGCTCGGGCACCAGCCTGGGCACGCCGCGCTACATGAGTCCGGAGCAGCTCAACGCCAAGCGCGTCGACGGCCGCAGCGACATCTACAGCCTGGGGGTCGTCCTGTACGAGATGATCAGCGGCACCCCGCCCTACAAGGGGACCCACACCATGTCGGTGGTCATGAAGCACATCAACGAGCCCATCCCCAGGCTGCCCGGGGAACTGGCCCACTGCCAGCCGCTGATCGAGCGCATGCTGGCCAAGGAGCGCGACAAACGCGTCGGCAGCGAAGCGGAATGGCGCGAGCTGATCAAGCCGCTGCTCAAGCCCTTCAAGTTGCCCCGGGTCGGCCGCGAGAATTTCGCCGGCCTGCCCTCGGCCAAGGAGCGCGAGAAGACCCGCCTGAGCATCGAGGGCGGCAGAAGCGATTCCGAAAAAAGCCACGCCAGCCGCCCGCGGCCGAGGCCCAAGCGCAACCCCCGGCGCCTGTTGCTCCTGAACCTGCTGCTGGTCCTGGCCGTGGTGGTTTGGGCCTTTTTCAACTACGAGCGCATCCCGGGCCTGCTCCTCTCCCTCGGACGCGCGATCGTTTCCTGGGTGTCGTCGCTGCTCGCTAAGATCTGATTGAAAATTTCAGTTGCGTTGACAAGCGGACGAATAGTCGATAATCTACGATTTCACAGGGCCGGACAAAGGAGAGATAATGCTGTTCAGACGCTTTTTGGTCATATTTTTCTTATCGGCCGCCATAGTCGCTGCCGCGGCTAGCGGAGACATCGCCGATCTCGAAAAAAAACTCACCGGCAGCAGCGGCAATGCGCGGCTGGAATTACTGAACCTCCTGGCTGCCGCCTGCAATAACCAGGATGCGCTCAAGCAGATCCGATATGGCAAGGAAGCTCTGGCGTTGGCACGCCAGTCGCATGACCGCCGCCAGGAAGCCCAAGCGCTGTTTTACATGGGAGGCGGCTATCTGGACCGCAACGAGAGCCAGGATGCCATCTCCTCCTACAGCCAAGCTGAAAAGCTCTTCGAAGAATTGCGCCTCACGACGAAGCAATTCGACTGCATAAAAAATATCGGATCGGTCTATGAAAACATGGGAGATTTCGCCAAGGCGCAGGAGTACTATGAACAGGCGCTAACCCTGGCCAGGGACGCCGGCTTCGAAAAAGGGATGGCGGTTGCCACCAGTTACATTGGCATCATCCATGTGTATCAAAGCGAGCTGGACAAGGCGCTCGCTTGTTTTTTCCAGGCTTTGGCCATACAGGAAAAACTCGGCGACCCGGCGCATATCGCCAACACGAAAAGTTATATAGGTACGGTCTACGCCGATCTGGGAAATCATGAAAAAGCCCTTGAATATTATAATCAATCACTGGCGCTGGCGGTTTATCGGGACAAGAAGGATCTGGCCAACACGGCCATCACCCTGAGCAATATTGGTCTGGAGTATGGACACTTGAAAAAAACGCAGGAGTCCCTCGCCACATACAACGATGCGCTGCCGCTATCGGAAAAGGTCGGCGACAAAAATAACGTCGGCCGAGTTCTTGACAGCATGGCCGGCGCCTATGTCGATCTAAAAGACTATGAGCGGGCGTTGCGCTTCTACATGAGATCGCTGGACATCTGGCGCGAAACCGGCAGCCCGTACTTGATCAGCTCCACCACGACCAATATCGGGGAACTGTATATTTATCGCCGGGAGAAAAACCGGCTTTGACACCGCCGTCGACATAAAGGAAAAGGGACACGCCGGCCGGGACGACCATCACGTTTTTGACATACAGCAAGCGCGCTGAATCGGGAAGTCGCCGACTGTGCGGGTGATGGCCACGCCGTCCTCTTTTGCCGCCCCCTGCTTTAGCGCCGCTTCGGCGCAGCTTTTCGAGAAACCTTGGCCATCCATGATGGTCTGGCCTTTGATCTCGCGTCCACGGTGCCAAAGGATCCGGCCCTCGCGATCATAGAGCATGGCCAAAGAAACTTCTTTCCCTATCAAAACATCCCAGACTTTATTTTTGATGCTCTCAATCATTGTTCAATTATTCCCGAACCTTGAAAATCGCAGAGCATAAGGCAAAAGCATATCCTCTCCTGCATTTACAGGCATTCTACCACAGCTCTCAAAAAAGCTCAAATTCCTTAAGTTTCTCTCTGGCAGCAATGACAGAAATGGCGGAACGGCGATCTATCATCAGGATGGCGGTCCATTTCCTAGCAAGTGTAAAGAATTACGCTTCAGAGCGAATCAAAGCCAGCATATCTTCCCAGGGCAGGATGTCGACTTTTCCCAGGCGTTGCGGCCGGGGTACCCGGCAGGCCAAAATCAGACGCGCTTGCGGCATTTTTTCTGCAAAGGAATGGAGTCCCCGCAGCATGGATGAAGATGGATTGTCCGTAGCCTTGATTTCCACGGCGAACACTTTTTGATTGGGGCTCTCAATAATGCAATCCACTTCGGCGCCCCGCTCGGTGCGATAAAAAGAAAAGCGCAGATCCAGGCGCAGGTAGTGGTTCAGGCGGATGAGTTCAAGGATCACCCAATGTTCAAAAGCGCGCCCGAATTCATAACCCGGATCAGCCAAATCCACCCGCAAGCGGTTGGTCAGCGCCGTGACTACGCCGGTATCGAAAAAATAGAATTTGGGATGACTGACCAGTCTTTTGCGGATCGATCTGGCAAAGGGGAAAAGAAAAAAACCAAGCAAGGTATCCTCCAGAATTTTAAAATACTCGCGCGCTGTATGGGCAGTGACCCCCGTTTCCCTTGCCAGATTGGCATAATTGAGCAATTCCCCATTTTGGGCTGCGGCTATGGGCAGGAAGCGCAAGAAGCCTCCCAGGTTGCGAATATTAGCTTCCATTTCAATTTCTTCATGTAAATAGGTTCCCACATAGGAACGGAGCATCTCTTGTTTTGACTCTTCAATGTTTTCCAAAAAAACACTCGGCAATGTGCCAAATTGCAGTGCCGATCGCAAATCAAAACGATACTTTAACTCCAGGGAGGAAAGCGGATAAAGAAAAAATGTCCAGGCCCGGCCGGCCAGCATATTGGCGTGCTGACGCTTTAATTTACGCGAACTGGAGCCGCTTAAAATAAAAGAGCAACCGCTGCCAGATTCAATCAAGGCATGAATTTCATCAAGCAACATCGGTACCTTCTGCACTTCATCGACAATCACCCGCGTGAACTTCTTGTCCTTTACGGCGGCCTGCACTTCGGCCCGGAAAGTTTCAGGCCGGGAAAGGAAGCGGCGATACACATCCTGTTGGAGCAGATCGAAATAGAGTGTCTGTTCATCCAGACACTGGCTTTTGATCAACGTACTTTTCCCGGTTTGCCTGGGACCAAAGAGAAAAATATTTTTATTCCAGGGAATAGTTAAAAGTCTTTGAATCAACATAACTTAATGATATGTCGTAATTATTAAAATGTCAACCGATTCACGTCGTAAATATAATTATTGTACACGTTTTACGACATCTTACAACTTCTGGCACTGGGGGCAGAAGTGGGCCGAGCGGCCGGAAATACGGATTTTTTCGATAGACGCGCTGCAGGTAAAACACGGCTGGCCGGCGCGGCCATAGACATTGAGGTACTCCTGATTTTTGCCGCTGCGACCGGCCACGGTGCGGTAGTCGCGCAGGGTGGTGCCGTTGCGGCGGATGGCGTCGCGCAGCACCTTGGGCACGGCCCGGCTCAGCTTCAGCTTCTGGCCGCCGCTCAAGCGGCAGGCCGGGGCCAGGGGACGGATCCCGGCCGCGTATAACGCCTCATCGGCGTAAATATTTCCGATCCCGGCCAGGACGGCCTGATCGAGCAGGACGCTCTTGATCGGTCGTCGGGTTGTAAGCCCCGATAATACCGACAGGACTGAATCCGGTTTCAGCGGCTCGGGCCCCAGGCCTGGGCAGGATTGACTTCGGCAGGGCCACAGTCGCAAACGACCGAACTTGCGGGCGTCGACGAAATGCAGGGCCGTGCCGTCGTCAAATTCGAGGGAGAGGCGCAAGTGCTTGCGGTCGACAGCGGCGAGCGCCTGCACCAGCTTGCCGGTCATGCGCAAATGGATGGTGAAAAAGGTCTTGTCGTGCAATTCGAAACCAATGAATTTGCCGCGCCGGCTGACGGTTTGGATGGTCATCCCAGCCAGCCGGCGCCTGAATTCCTTCGCATCCCCCTGGACCGAACGCTGCCAATGGACGCGGACGCGGGCGACGGTCTTGCCGACGATGCGCCGGCGCAGCTGGCGGACGATGGTCTCGACTTCGGGCAATTCGGGCATTTCATGACAATATATTCCAAGAAACCGGTGGCTGTCAATTCCGCGGCAGAGGCAACAGAATGTAGGATTCAATTCGAAATCCATTGATATCATACTAACACTATGTTTTTGGCCATTCAGAAAGTCGCCAAAAACATCTAGTGCTAGTATAGTCACACTATATGGTTTCAGCAGAATACTGAACTTGCTGAAACCATACTGTGACTATATTGAACCCGTACAATGCCAGATCAGGTGTAGGGGTTCAATACGAAATTCCGGAAGATCATATTGAACCCCTACCGTCTATTATATCTCTACAATCCATTAAACCCCGATTCCATTCATTTCAACACATGGTCCCGAAATCGATCGGTTCGATTATCCGCACCTATAAAACAGCCGTCACCAAACGCTGCAATGAAAACGGATTCGATCAATTCATCTGGCAAAGAAATTTTTATGACCGTATCATCCGGGATGACAGCGAATTAAAAAGGATTTAAGAATATATCAGAAACAATCCGGCCAATTGGGAAATCGATGAGGAAAATCCGAAAAAAATAGATTTAAAAACGAAATAGATCAGATGTAGGGGTTCAATACAAGATCATCCGCAATAAAATGTAGGGGTCGATACGATATCGCCCGGCATCAATTGTAGGGGTTCAATACGAATTTCATTGATATCTTATTGAACCCCTACAGGCATATTGAACCCCTACAGCCTAATGAACCCCCACGACCCGTAAACCCACGAATTAATTTCAAATTTGCCGAAAATTCCGTCTTGAACGGCCGGGGGTTATCTGCTACAATTCCCTATCCATGAGAGACAAAATCCTGATCCTCGACTTCGGCTCGCAATACACCCAGCTCATCGCCCGGAGCGTGCGCGAGCTCGGCGTTTTCTCGGAGATCCGCCCCTACGATTTCAGCCTGGACAGGATCAGGGAAGCGCCTCCGGCCGGGATCGTCCTCTCGGGCGGACCGGCCAGCATCACCGTTGCCGGGGCGCCGCGGGTCGACCGCGATTTGTTCGGGTTGGGCATTCCGATACTGGGCATCTGCTACGGCATGCAGCTGATCACCCAGACTCTGGGCGGCCGGGTGGAACGCTCGACCCGGCGCGAATACGGCCAGGCCGAACTGCTGGTCGGCGCCGTTTCCCCCCTTTTCGCCAAGGTCAAGGCGCGCAGCACGGTCTGGATGAGCCACGGCGATTCGCTCGCCCGCACCGCCCCCGGCTACACGGTCATCGCCCGCTCAAGCGACGGCGCCGTCGCCGCCATCGAGAACCAAAAAAGCCGCATCTTCGCCGTGCAGTTCCACCCCGAGGTCAAGCACACCCAGGAGGGGAAGAAGATATTGGCCAATTTCCTGTTCACCATCACCGGCGCCGCCAGGACCTGGAACATGAAGAACTTCGTCGCCGAAGAGAGCGAACGGCTGCGCGAGCAATGCCTGGGAAAGCGCGTGGTGCTCGGTGTGAGCGGCGGCGTCGATTCGACCACCCTGGCCGTGCTGCTGCGCCGGGCGCTGGGAAAGAACGTCACCGCCATCTTCGTCAACAACGGCCTGCTGCGCCTGAACGAGGAAAAGGAGGTGCTGCACAACCTGCGCCGGCGCCTGGGCTTGAACGTCACCTACATCGACGCCAGCCGCCGCTTCCTGCGCAACCTCAAAGGTGTCGCTGATCCGGAACGCAAGCGCAAGATCATCGGCAAGACCTTCATCGACGTCTTCTACCAGGGGCTGCCCGATTTCGATTTCCTCGTCCAGGGCACCCTGTATCCCGACGTGATCGAGAGCAACCCGGTCCAGGGCCCGTCGCAAACCATCAAGACTCACCACAACCGGGTGCCGGAGGTGCGGCGGCTGGAGAAGCAGGGGCGGATCATCGAGCCGTTCAAGTTCCTTTTCAAGGACGAGGTCCGCGCAGTGGCCCGGTTGCTCCAGATCCCCGCCGACCTGTTCAACCGCCACCCATTCCCGGGTCCGGGACTGGCGGTGCGCATCCTCGGCGACGTCACCCCGGCCAAGCTGTCCATCCTAAGGTCGGCCGACGATATCTTCATCAGCGAGCTGAAGCGCAGCGGCTGGTACGAAAAGACCTGGCAGGCGTTCGCCGTGCTGCTGCCGGTGCGCAGCGTCGGCGTCATGGGCGACGAGCGGGCCTACGGCCAGGTCATCGCCCTGCGCGCCGTCACCAGCACCGACGGCATGACCGCCAACTGGGCCGCCCTGCCGGCCGAGGTCCTGGACGCCGCCGCCAACCGCATCGTGCGCCAGGTCCACCAGGTCACCCGCGTCGTTTACGACATCACCGCCAAGCCGCCGGCCACCATCGAATGGGAATGAAGAGCTTCATCCATCTGCATCTTCATTCCGAGTATAGCCTGCTCGATTCGACCCTCAAGATCGACGACCTGCTGAAAAAGACCCTCGCCTTCCAGATGCCGGCTGTGGCCCTGACCGACCACGGCTCCATCCTTGGGGCGGTCAATTTCTTCAAGAAAGCGCAAGCCAGCGAGATCAAGCCGATCATCGGCTCCGAGCTGTACCTGGCGACGGGCTCACGCTTCGACAAGCCCAACCGCCGCGAGGACGAGCTCAATTACTACCACCTGCTGGTGCTGGTCAGGAACGATCAGGGCTACCGCAACCTGTGCGAGCTGATCACCGCCTCGTTTTTGGAGGGCTTTTACCGCAAGCCGCGCATCGACAAGGAGATCCTGGAAAAATACAAGGAGGGATTGCTGGTCATGTCCTCCTGCATCCAGGGCGAAGTCCCGCACCACCTGCTGCGCGGCCAGGAGGACAAGGCCGAGGCCGCGGCCCGCTGGTACCGGGAGGTCTTCAAGGATAACTTCTTCATCGAACTCCAGAACCATGGCATGCCCGAGCAGCTGCAGGTCATGCCCCGTTTGATCGACCTGGCCGGCCGCCTGTCCATCCCGCTTGTGGCCAGCAACGACGTCCACTACCTGAACCAGGAGGACGCCGACGCCCGGGAGATCCTGATCTGCCTGCAAACGGGCGACGTCATCAGCAACCCCGACCGGGCGATGAAAATGGAAAGCGAGCAGCTGTATTTCAAATCCAGCGAGGAGATGGCCGCGCTGTTCGCCGCCGTCCCCGGCTGTTTGGACAACACCTTCGAGATCGCCTCGCGCTGCAATTTCGAGTTCAAGCTCAAGAAATACTTCCTGCCCAGCTTCGTCGTGCCGGGGAGGCTGACCATCGACGACTATTTCGAAAAGATCTGCCTGGAGGGTTTCGAGCGCATCACCCACCAGTACCTGGCCAAGGCCAAGCACCTGAAGCACAGCGACGAGCAATACCAGGAGCGGCTGCGCTACGAGATCGAGAAGATCCGCGAGATGGGCTTCCCAGGCTACTTCCTGATCGTCTGGGACATCATCTGCTTCGCCAAGAAGAACGACATTCCGGTCGGGCCCGGCCGCGGCTCGGTGGTCGGCTCGCTGGTGGCGTTCGCCATGGGCATCACCAACATCGACCCGCTGGAATACGACCTGATCTTCGAGCGCTTCCTCAATCCCGAGCGCGTCAGCCTGCCCGACATCGACATCGACTTCGACGGCGAGCGCCGCGACGAGGTCATCGAGTACATCCGCTCCAAGTACGGCGAGGACAACGTGGCCCAGATCGTCACCTTCGGGCGCATGAAGGCCAAGATGGCCATCCGCGACATTGGCCGGGTGATGTAGATCAAGCTGTCCGAGGTCAACCGCCTGGCCAAGATGATCCCCGAAGGCCCCAAGGTGGAGCTGCAGGACGTCATCGAAAAGAACCCCGAGCTGCAGCGCGAGATCAAGCACAACCCGCAGACGGTCAAGCTGATCAACTACGCGCTGAAGCTGGAGAACAACATCCGCCACACCTCCATGCACGCCGCCGGCGTGGTCATCGCCCCCCGCAAGCTGACCGAGTACATGCCGCTCTACAAGACCCGCGACGACATTACCACCCATTTTGAAAAGGACGAGGTGGAAAACATCGGCCTGCTGAAGATGGACATCATGGGGCTGAAAACCCTGACAATCATCAAGAACATCATACGCGAGGTGCGCGAGAGCCAGGGGGTGACCATCGACCTGGAGAACATCAACCTGCTGGACGGCAAGACGTTCAAGGTCTTCCAGAAGGGGGACACCGACGGCATCTTCCAGTTCGAGAGCTCGGGCATGCGCGACTACCTGAAGAAGACGAAGCCCACGCGTATCGAGGACCTGATCGTGCTCAACGCCCTGTACCGGCCGGGGCCGCTGCAGTCGGGCATGGCCGACATCTACGTCAACCGTAAGCTGGGCCGCGAAAAGGTGACCTACATCTTCCCCGACCTCGAGGAGATCCTCAAGGACACCTACGGCATCATCGTCTTCCAGGAACAGGTCATGCAGATCTCGGTGCGCGTCGCCGGCTTTTCCATGAGCGAGGCCGACGAGCTGCGCAAGATCATGGGCAAGAAGGACGTGAGCAAGATGCCGGCCCAGGAGAAGAAGTTCCTGGAGCGGGCGGCGAAAAAGGGCTGCGACAAGAAAAAACTCGAGGAGCTCTTCGGCCAGATGAAGACCTTCGCCGAGTACGGCTTCAACAAGTCCCATTCCACCGCCTACGCCTACCTGGCCTACCAGACCGCCTACCTGAAGGCCCACTACCCGGTCTACTTCATGTCGGCCCACCTCAGCTCCGAGTCGGAGAAGACCTCGACCGATTCGAAGATCATCCAGTACGTCTCCGAGAGCAAGAAGATGGGCATCGACATCTTGCCGCCCGACATCAACCACAGCCACGAGTATTTTCACGTCGAAACGGCCAACGCCATCCGCTTCGGGCTGATCGGCCTGAAGAACGTCGGCAGCAACGCCCTGCAGACCATGCTCAAGGCCCGCCAGGAGGGCGGCCCGTTTCGCAGCTTCAACGATTTCGTCGCCCGCGTCGACCTGAGCCGGGTCAACAAGACGGTGCTGGAAAGCCTGGTCAAGGCCGGCGCCTTCGACTGCTTCGACCTGAAGCGGCGCACCCTGTTCGAGAGCGTCGGCGACATCATCAAGCGCTCCGCGGCCATTGAGAAAAACCGCAGCCGCAACCAGAAAAAACTGTTCCTGGAGGAGATCGCCGACTCCTACATCCCGGAAGAGAACATGAAGCTGGAGGAGTGGTCGGAGAGCGAGATGATCGCCGGCGAGAAGGAGATTGCCGGCATCTACGTCACCCACAACCCGCTGGAGAAATTCAGCAGCGAGATCAGCAAGGTCTCGAACACCTCCATCCTGGCCATCCAGAACAAGGAGTTCAAGGGCGAGATCATCAAGCTCGGCGGCGTGGTCACCGAGTTCACCCCGCGCACCTCGAAAAAGGGCGACGCCTACGGCGAGATCTTCTTCGAGGACCTGAGCGGGCGCATCAAGGTGCTCTGCTTCAAGGACCGCTGGGAAACCCTCAAGAAGACCTTGCGCCCAGATGTCCCTTATTTCCTCGAGGGCCGGATGCCGGAGAGCGAGGAAGCCAACATATACCTGGAGAGCCTGCAGGAACTCGAAGCCATGCTCAAGAAAAAAGCGCGCAAGATCGTCATCACCATCGCCTACGAGCAGATCGACGAGGGCTTCAACGACAAGCTGCAGCAGAAGCTGGAAAAGAACCGCGACTCGGTCCCCTACATGATCGTCATCAACCGCGGCGAGGAGGCCCGGGTGGTAATCAACTCCGAAACCGGGCAGGGGATCAAGGCCACCGCCTCGATGAAGAAGGACATCGAGAAGCTGACCGGCCCGAACTCGATCGAAATCCTTTTTTGAGCGCCATGAACAACACCAGCCAGGACGAACGTCTCGCCCAAGCCGAGCAGCGCATCCGCTTCCTCGAACGGGAGCTCGAGCGCTTCAGCGACCTGGCGCGCACCTTCGACCCGCCGCCCAGCGAGCTGCCCGAGGTGCCCTGGATCGACGTCTACGGCGAAGCGCTGCCGCGCAACCGCCAAGCGGGAGGCGACCACATCATCTACATCGACTTCAAGAAGCGCTACAAGATGGAAAAACTGATCCGCCAGGCGCCGGAAAACCTGAAGAAAAAACTGCGCGCCACTGCCGCCCGCGCCGGCATCGCCGTCCTCGACGTCGAGGGGCACGATTTCAGCTCGGCCTTCATCGCCTCGGTCTTCCACCAGGCCTTCCTGCTCGGCGTCTCCTACGAGCTGCAATTCTTCGGCGAGATCACCCCCAACCTGCTGGAAAACATCAACACCCGCTTCTTCAACTCCTCGGGAATCTCCAAGAGCCTGACCGTGGTTTACGGCGAGATCTCCGCCAACGGCACCTTCCGCTTCATCTCGGCCGCCCATCCCCCGCCCAAGGTCTTCTCCAACGAGTTCGACCGCCTGGTCGCCATCAGCGACGACCGGCTGGTCTCGTTCCCGCAGATCGGCACCATGCCCTCGCCGGGCAACAGCGAGATTTCCGTGCCGCTGCTCGGGGTCAAGGAAAAGTACACCATCAACGAGATCAACCTCATGGGCCGGGGCGACATCCTCATTCTCTACACCGACGGCCTCAGCGACCACCGCGACGCCGAAGGCAACAAATATTTCCCTGGCCGCCTCGAGGAGCGGCTCCGCGAGAACAAGCACCTTCCGGCACGCGAGATCTTCCAGCGCATCAAGGACGATTTGTTCGCCTTCAACGACCGGCCCGACGACGACATCACCTTGGTGATCATCAAGAAGATATGACCAGCTATTGGCCCAAGGCCACAGCGGTGCAGTAGCACACGCTAGGAGGTACGCATGAACGTCAACACCATGTTCGGCAGCGACAACCATGCCGGAGTGCACCCGGAAATACTGAAGGCGATCGCCGTTGCCAACCGCGGCCCGGCCGTGGCCTACGGCCTCGACCCCTTCACCGCCGCGGCGATCGAAAAATTCAAGGAGCATTTCGGCCAAACGGCCGACGTCTACCCCGTCTTCAACGGCACCGGCGCCAACGTCATCTCCATCTCCACCCTGGCGCGGTCGTTCCAGGCCGTGATCTGTTCCGCGCACGCCCACATCAACGCCGACGAGTGCGGTGCGCCCGAAGCGGGCACGGGCTGCAAGCTGCTGGCCGTGCACACGGCCGACGGCAAACTCACCATCGACGACATCGGCCGCCAGCTGCAAGGGAGGCTCGACCAGCACCGCGTCCAGCCCGCCGTCGTCTCCATCACCCAGGCCAGCGAGCTGGGAACGGTCTACAGCGTCGATGAGGTGAAAGCGATCGCTGATTTCTGCCACCGCCACAACCTCACCCTGCACATGGACGGCGCCCGGATATGCAATGCCGCCGCCCATCTGGAAAAGGGACTGGGCGAGATCTCAGGCGGCGCCGGGGTCGACATCCTCTCCTTCGGCGGCACCAAGAACGGACTGCTGCTGGGCGAGGCGGTGGTCTGCTTCCGCCCCGAGCTGAGCAAGGACACCATCTTCATCCGCAAGCAGTCGATGCAGCTGGCCAGCAAGATGCGCTTCATCTCCGCCCAGCTCACGGCGCTGCTCACCGACGAGCTCTGGCTGCAGAACGCCAGCCATGCAAACAACATGGCCCAACTGCTGGCCCGGCAGGTGAAAGAGATCCCCGGAGTGAGGATCGTCCAAAAGGTCCAGGCCAACGCCGTCTTTGCCAGCCTCCCCCGCCCCGCCATCGATAAATTATTGAAAAAATATTTCTTCTACATCTGGGACGAGGACAAGAACGAAGTGCGCTGGATGACCTCGTTCAGCACGACCGAGGAAGACATCGCCAAGTTCGCCACCACCATCACGGAGAGCTGCGGCTAGGAATCAAGCGCTTCGCCGGCTTCTAAACCAAACGGATTAATTTTCAAAATGTGACTTTATGTCTATTTCAATTTTTTTATTTTTATATTATATAGTGAAAGTGGGAAAACCAATGGAACAGTCATGATGCGGAACGACAGGCGCTACCTTGTGGAATTTCTGCCATGAAGAAAACGAAAGGCGAGAAGCAAACGCAGACGGCATCGGCCGTTCACCCGGCAACGGGGAAGGGCCGGCGCATGCTGGTCACCGCCGTTGTCGCGACGGCGCTGCTGGCCGCCGTCTATATCCTGCTGCGCCCGGCGATCGCCACGAGGCTCCTGCTCCGGCAGCTGCCGCGCTGCAACGTCATCCTGCTGACGCTCGACACCCTGCGCGCCGACCACCTCTCGTGCTACTCCAGCGACAATGTTCAAACGCCCAATCTCGACCGCCTGGCTGGCGAAGGAACGCGGTTCGAAACCTGCATCTCGCAAACCCCCCTCACCCTGCCGGCCCACACGACCATCCTGTCCGGGACCTATCCGCTGTACCACCAGGTGCGCGACAACGGCGGCTTCCTGGTGCCCGACAAACTTGAACTGATCAGCGAGACCCTGCAGCGGCAACACATGGCCACCGCCGGCTTCATCGCCGCCTACGTGCTGCACTCCAAGTGGGGCATCAACCAGGGATTCGACCATTTCGCCGACAATTTCGACCTGGTCAAATACAAGTCCATTTCGCTGGACAAAGTGCAGAAACGCGCCGACGAAGTCCTGGGCGAAGCCGAGACCTGGTTGCATGAGAACAAAGGCAGGCGTTTTTTTTCCTGGATCCATCTTTATGATCCCCACACCCCCTATGAGCCGCCGTCTCCCTTCCGGGAGCTCTATGCGGATCATCCCTACCGCGGCGAAGTCGCCTACCTCGATTCCGAACTGGGCAAGTTCTTCGATTTCCTGAAAAGGGAAAACCTCTGGGACAACACCATCATCGTCGTCACCGGCGACCACGGCGAGAGCCTCGGCGAGCACCGCGAGCAGGGTCACGGCTTCTTCATCTACGAGAGCACCGTGCGCGTGCCGCTGATCATCCGCGCCCCGCGCCACTTCCCGGTCGCGCGCGTCGGGCGCATCGTCGAGCATGTCGACATCGTGCCGACCATCCTCGCTATGCTGAATATTCCCCAGCCCGGCGCGCTCCAAGGCCGGTCGCTGCTTAACTTGATGCTGGGCCGTTTTGAGACGGGATTCGATTCGGCATATACCGAGACCTTTTACCCGCGGCTTCATTTCGGCTGGTCGGAGCTGACCGCGCTCTACTCAGGGAAGTGGAAATTCATCAAGGCTCCGAAAGCGGAGTTGTACGACCTGCCGGCCGACTGGGCCGAGGCGAGCAACCTGGAAAAACGCCAGTCGTTCACGGCGCTCCAGCTTCGGCGCGGTCTGGCCGATTTTCAGCAGCGCATGGGCAAAGCGGCGCTGGCGCCGCCCGGAACCGGCAAGCTGGACCGCGACGCCATGGAGAAGCTCGCCGCTCTGGGCTATGTCACCACCAGCGTCGACACCGCGGGCAAGACCGGTTTGATCGATCCCAAGGAAAAGATCGACTTGTACAACCGGCTGGACACGGCCAAGCAGCTGATGGGCAAGGACCGCCTGGACGAGGCCGTCGCCCTGGTCGGATCGATCATCGCCGGTGACAGCGAAATGGTGGACGCGCACATGATGCTCGGCAACCTCCTCTTCCGCCAGCGCAAATTCCGCCCCGCCTTGGATGCCTTCGAGGAGGTGCTGAGGCGACGTCCCGACTACAACTTCGCCATGCTGAACGTGCTTCACTGCCTCAAACAACTGGGCGAGTGGCAACGCTGCCTGGACGAGATCAAGCGCTTTCGCACACTCTTCCCCGATGACCCGGCGCTGTTCAACGAGGAGGGTGATGTTTTGACAGGCCAGCGGAAATTCGCATCGGCCATTGTTGCCCTGCAAAAATGCCTGGCCCTGGACAATGCCAACGGACAGGCCTGCAAGAAGCTGGGGGAAATCTATTTCTTGCAAGGAGAGTACGAGAAGGCCACCGCCATGATCCGCCGGGGCATCGAA
>JAPKZL010000150.1 GCA_026393795.1 Candidatus Aminicenantes bacterium
GCCTGCCCGGGGCCGCTGCTGGAAGCCAAGAAGGCCATCACCGCCATCGCCGTCGGCGCTGTCATGGAAGTGCTTTCTTCGGACGAGGGGACGAACAATGACATCCCCCTTTGGTCGAAGAAGATGCAGTACGAGTTCCTGGGCGTGGTCGAGGACGCCGGTTTCTGGCGCCTCTTCGTAAAAAAGTCCAAATAGCGTAGGGGCAGGGCGTGCAGCTCAAACCATCCACCGACTTTGGTGGATAGGTTTGTCTACCATCACTATGTTTTCAGCCAACTTGGATTGCCGTTGAAAACATCGAGTGATGGTATACTTTCACTAGATGATTTCAACAATTTAAAGACCTGTTGAAATCATAGTGAAAGTATGTCCCAGAATGGGGCCCTGCCCTTCTGGTTTCACCATGCCGAACACGATCGAAGCCAAGAAACGCTGCGCTCGGGTGGCGGCCATCCTGAAAAACCTGGCCCACCCCCAGCGCCTGTTCCTCCTCTGCTGCCTGGCCAAGGGCGAAACATCGGTGAGCGAACTTCTGCGCCAGAGCGGCGCCTCGCAGTCGCTCATCTCGCAGCACCTGACGCGCATGCGCCGCGAGGGGCTGGTGCAGGCGCGGCGGGAGGGCAACTTCGTCCTGTACCGGATCGTTGACCCGAAATTGTCGGCCTTGATCCAAACCATGGAGAAGACGTTCAATGAGTGAATTCAAGCCCAGGATCCTCGTGTTTTCCACCGACAATGTCTCCGACCCGGGCATCGACCTGGCCGGCCGCAACAAGATGCACTACCCGGCGCAGGTCTTCGTGGTGACCCTCCCCTGCTCGAGCGCCATCAAGCCGCGCTGGATATTCCACGCCCTGGAACATGGCTTCGACGGCGTCTTCATCGCCGCCGACGGCAGCGACTGCTCCTACATCCCCGACTGCACCAAGCGCACCGCCGCCACCGTCGCCGTTGCGCAGGGGTTGCTCAGGGAGAAGGCCCTGGAACCGGCGCGGGTCAAGATGGCGGCGATCTGTTCGGTCTGCGCCGAGTCGTTCCAGAAGCACATGGTCACGTTCAGCGAAGCGCTGCGCAAGCTGGGGCCGACGGCCAAAGGAAATTGACATGGACTACGACGTCATGGTCGTCGGCGCCGGCATCGCCGGCATGGAAGCGGCGGTAAGCCTGGGCGACATGGGCTACAAGGTGCTGCTGGTCGAGAAGGAGCCAAGCATCGGCGGCAAGATGATTTTGCTCAGCAAGGTCTTCCCCACCCTGGACTGCGCCAGCTGCATCTCCACTCCCAAGATGGCGCTCTCGGCCAGCCATGCCAACATCGACCTGCGCGTCTTCAGCGAGGTGAAGGAGATCCGCCGCGATGGCAACGGAGGCTTCAAGGTCAAAGTGGTCAGGAAGCCGGCCTTTGTCGACTTTGCCAAATGCACCGGCTGCCAGGATTGCGAAAAGGCGTGCACGGTCACCGTCCCCGACGAATACAACGAGGGGCTGGTCTCGCGCCGGGTCGCCCACATCGCCTTCCCCCAGGCCGTGCCTAAAAAGGCGGTACTCGACCGCGCCGGCACCTCGCCCTGCACCTATGCCTGCCCGGCCGGCATCAAGGCCAACGGCTACATCTCCCTGATCCGCCAGGGCGAGTTCGAAAAGGCGTTCAACCTGGTGTTGGAAGACGCCCCGCTGGTCGGCACCCTGGGCCGCGCCTGCTATGCCCCCTGCCAAAAGGAATGCACCCGCGAGGAAATCGGCGACGCCCCGCACATCCGCCTTCTCAAGCGTTTCGTCGCCGACTGGTACTATACCCGCCACGCCGAACCCGAGTACGGTCCGGCTGAAAAACGAATGGAAAAAAAGGTGGCCGTCATCGGCTCCGGTCCGGCCGGATTGAGTGCGGCTTATTTTCTGGCCCGCAAGGGATACCCGGTCACCATCTTCGACGCCGGCCCCGAGCCGGGCGGCATGCTGCGCTCCAGCCTGCCTGAATACCGCCCGCCCAAGGACGTGGTCGACCGCGACATCCGCAACGTCACCGCGCTCGGTGTCGAGATCCGCACCGGCGCGCGCATCGACTCTCTGGCTGCTCTGCGACAGGAGGGATTCGCCGCCGTGCTGGTGGCCATAGGCACGCCAAAGCCGAAGAAGCTCATGGTCCCGGGCGAAGACCTACCCAGCGTGCTCAGCGGCATCGAATTCCTGGCCGAGGTCCTCTGCGGACAGAAGCTCGATTTGCGCGGCCAGCGGGTCGTGGTCGTCGGTGGCGGCAATGTGGCAGTTGACGCCGCCCGCACAGCGCTGCGCCTGGGTGCGGCCAAGGTCGTCATACAGTACCGCCGCACCCGCGCCGAGATGCCGGCTTCGCTCGAAGAACTTACCGCCGCTGAGGCTGAAGGGATTGAGCTCTCCCTGCTCAGCAATCCCGTCGCTTTCGACGGCAAGGAAGGGCGCCTGCGGCGCGTGCGCAGCGTGCGCATGAAGCCGGTCGAGGCCGACGTTGACGGCCGGCGCCGCACCATCCCTATCCCCGGGTCCGAATCCACGGCCGAGTTCGACCTGGCCATCGTCGCAGTCGGTTTGAGCGCCGAGGCGGCGGAACTGCGCAAGGAGCTTCGTCTCAATCGCGATGGGACCCTGTGGGCTGATGCGCGCACTCTGCAGACGGACCAGCCCTGGCTCTTCGCCGCCGGCGACGCCGTGACCGGGCCGGCGATGATCGTGCAGGCCATCGGCTTGGGCAAGCAGGCCGCCTTTTTCATGGACCGCTGGTTGCGCGATGAGCCCTTGGAAGGTGTCGAGTTCGCCCCCAAGCTCCCGGTCGTCAACAAGCAGGAAGTTCTGGCCCGGCAGGTTGAATACCCCGGCCGCTCGGTTGAAAAGGGCGAACGCCACCCACAAGAACGCATCCAGGACTTCGCTGAAGTGGAATTACCCTTCAGTGAAGATGAAGCCGCGGCCAGCGCCGCCAACTGCCTCAACTGCGGCATCTGCAGCGAGTGCCAGCAGTGCCGCATCGTCTGCCCGGCCGACGCCATCGACTTCGACCAGCGCGAAAAGGTGGACGAATACGCTGTCCGCTCCGTCGTCGTGGCCACCGGCTTCCGCCTCTTCCCGGCCGAGCTCATGGAAAACTACGGCTTCGGCAAGTATGCCAACGTGATCACCGCCATGCAGATGGACCGCCTGGTCGCCCCGACCCGCCCCTACAACTACGTGCTGCGCCCCGGCGACGGCAAGACGCCAGCGAACATCGCCTACGTCTTCTGCACCGGCTCGCGCGACCGCAGCAAGGACAACCCCATCTGTTCGCGCGTCTGCTGCATGTACTCGCTCAAGCAGGCGCAGCTCCTGCTCGGGGCGCTGCCGGTGGCCGACGTCACCATCTACAACATCGACATCCGCGCCTTCGGCAAGGGCTACGACGAATTCTATGAGCAGACCAGGGCCATGGGGGTGCGCTTCGTCAAGGGCAAGATCGCCAGGATCACGGAAAAGGAAGGCGGCAGCCTGCTGGTACGCTACGAGGACATCGACAACAACGGCACGGTGCGGGAGGCCGAGCACGACCTGGTCGTCCTCTCGGTGGGCCTCGTGGCCCACGACGAGTGCCGGCGGCTTTGTACCGACGCCGAACTGGCCGTCGTCGAGACGCTCTTCGTCGCCC
>JAPKZL010000151.1 GCA_026393795.1 Candidatus Aminicenantes bacterium
CCTGGGCAGCCAATGCTCCCAGGATTATGGTCCCTTTTTCAACAAATATCGCGGCAACCTTCAGGGCTTCCTGGAAAAAATCAAAACCGCCTGGGTCGAGAGCAGCGATTACGACGAAAAAACCGGCATTCTGCGCGTAGTCGGCAAGCCCGCTCCCTGCGCCTGCCCGCTGGTGAAAGCGGGCCGGACCCCGGCCGAGTTCTGCGATTGCTCCCGCGGCTGGACGCAGGCCGCCTTTTCCACCGTGCTGGGCCGGCCGGTCACCGTCGAGATCGAGGAATCGGTCCTGCGCGGCGGTTCGCGCTGCAGCTTCCGCATCGGCACCAAGGGGTAACGCGATGAATAAGAATATTATACTGCAAGACGGGAAACGCATTGGAACCGGTTTAGCCTTCGTTCTAATCCCATTAATATTTATTTTTGCTTTTTCAGTGCATCCGGGATTGTTAACCCCTCACTTTCTCGGTGCAGAAGAACTCATCCATCGGGCGCATCAGAATGAGTTATTGCAATTTGGCCACATGCTGGTCACTCTGGGCACTGTGCTGCTGATCGTCATGGCATTGCACTTCATGACGCTTTTAAAAAAAACCGCGGCATGGGCAGGAAGCATCGGCGGCATGCTGGCGATCGTTGGAGCCGTGATACTTGCGGTGGACAAAGGCGCGTTGTGTCTGACGATGAGCGCCCTGCACCGCCTGTCCGAGCCGCAGTTTTCACAGATGATCCCGGGTTTACTGGCGATGTTTTCCAAAGAGGGGTGGCTGGTCATTCTCTGGGGTCTGGTTTTCCTGCCCATCGGTTTTGCGATTCAAGCGATTGCCTTGATCAAGACGCACGCGCTGCCGCGATGGCAGAGCATTCTGTTTTTGATCGGGGTGTTGTTCGTGGGAACTCCGGATGGCGTGGAAATCATCAATTTATGCGCATCCGTACTCATGGCCGTATCCCTCATTCCCTATGGTGTAAAGCTCATAAAAGAATCGCCTATGGATAATTCTGCGCCGAAGCTGTAGAACAAATGATCGTGGAAGTTGCAGGCCGGACAAATTCAAGAACAGGGGAATTCTGATGAAAGCGATCGTATGCACGAAATACGGGCCGCCGGATGTCCTTCAGCTCAGGGAGGTGGAAAAGCCCGTTCCCGGGGACAATGAAGTACTGGTAAAAGTAGGCGCGGCGGCGGTAACGGTCTCGGACTGTTTCGTGCGCAGCGGCAAAGTGAATATCCTGCTCTGGATCCCCATGCGCCTGTTCGTCGGTTTCAGAAGACCAAGAAAACCCATACTGGGGTTAGAGTTGGCCGGAGAAATTGAAGCCATAGGTAAAGGTGTAAAACGATTCAAGCAAGGCGACCGGGTTTTTGCATTTACCGGCAAGCGTTTTGGCGCTTATGCCGAGTACGCGTGTCTATCTGAAGACGGGTTATGCATGCCCGCGGACTGTATTATGGGATTAAAACCAGCCAATGCGACCTATGAGCAAGCCGCCGCCACTCCTTCCAGGGGAACCTTGGCGTTGCATTATCTAAGAAAAGGAAATATCCAAAGCGGACAAAAAGTGCTCATCTATGGAGCTTCCGGAGGGGTAGGTACTTTTGCGGTGCAACTTGCCAAGTACTTTGGAGCGGAAGTTACCGGGGTATGCAGCGGCGCGAATCTGGAATTGGTAAAATCTCTTGGAGCCGACAAGGCAATTGATTACACGAAAGAGGATTTTACGAAAACAGGGGAAGCGTATGATTTTATCTTTGATGCGGTTGGAAGGAAATATTGCTCAAAACTGCGGTGTAAAAAGGCGCTGACTCCAAAC
>JAPKZL010000152.1 GCA_026393795.1 Candidatus Aminicenantes bacterium
TGCTCTATATCATGCTTGCCGCAGCTTTGGTGCTGGGCATCCGCGTTTTGGGCATCATCCTGGTCAGCGCCATCCTGATCATCCCGGTTTCCAGCGCCCGCCTTCTAAGCCGCTCGTTCCGCTCACTGGTTCGGTGGACGGTGCTGCTGGCGGAAGGGGTCATGATCGGCGGGCTGCTCATCTCCTATTACCTCAACCTGCCCAGCGGCGCCGTCATCGTCCTCACCGGCAGCTCGGTTTTTGCGCTGGCCTTCATTGCCAGCGTCCTTCGCCGCCGGGGGCAAAAAAAGTGAACGCCTGGCTTTGTCACCTGTTGCATTTTAGACGCCAATTGGATAATATGGTTGTCACAACGACAAACTCAATGCAAAAGGAGTAACCGATGACCCAGAAAGGATGGTGGACAAAGAAAAGGATGCTGCTTATCTTCGCGCTATTTTTCGCCTCATGCTCTTTTTTTAATTACGCCGCTCCCATTGAATCCTTTGCGGGAAAGGCAACAGCGAAAAGTGGCCGGCACACGGGCGTGGGCCTCTGGGGAGGCTACGGGCTTTACGGCAACAGCCAATTCAATGGCGGCGTTGCCTTCGGCGCCTCGTTTCTACTCGGTCTGGGCAGGAACCTGGCCATCGAATTCGCCGCCAGCTATCTCGGCGCTGGCGTGGAGAGTGACGCCAACGCGCTCTCCAAGGGAAAACTGGCCGCCATGCCGTTGCAGCTCAGCCTGCAGGGGCGTTTCCCGGTCGGCAAAAAGCTGACCCCCTACCTGCTCGTTGGCGGCAACTATTTTCTCAACAGCTTCAGCCTGGACAGCACGATCGTTGATGGCTGGAGTGCGGTGGGCATCACCCTCAGCGAAAAAGTGGCCGGGGCTTTCGGCTTCCATGCCGGTGCCGGCCTTGAACTGGCGCTGGGAAATTCCTTGTCGCTGAATATTGACCTGCGCTACTTTCTGGCCAAAACCAAGAGTAACTGGAGCATGACGGATGACGAAAGCCTGGTCGAAAGCAGCGGGACCTTGAGTGGCATCAAGCTGGACGCCCTGGTCTTTGCGCTCGGTTTGAAGTATTTCTTCAAATGATGGGAGGAGCAAGATGAAGAAACATAAGAGAATTTTCAGGTTGGCCGTGCTGGGACTGGTCATTTCGGGAGCGCTGGCGCTCTTACTGATCAGCCAGTCAACTGCAGATAGCCTTTCCGCCGCGTCGGCAACCATCGATGATCTTTATAAACATCCCAAGTTGGAGAGCTCCCTCTGCCGCCTGATCCGCATCTTCCGCGACCAGGGCTTTGCCGTCATGAAGCAGACGGCCGAGGAGCTCGGTCTCGATTTCGACGGCGACCTGCTGCGGGTGACGGTGGTCACGCAAAATGGCCGCTCCGGCGCCGCGGCCGGTCTGGCCGCTCCGCAGCTGGCCCAGCACATCACCGCCCTCGGCGGCCGGGTGGAATCCAGTTTCGGCAGCGCTCTGCAGTCTCTCCTGCCCATCGATGCCATCCTGCAGCTGGCGGAAAATGCCCAGGTGCGCCAGATCCGCTTGCCACTCAAGCCCCATGCCTGCGTCATCACCAGCGAAGGTGTCGCCAAGACCGGCGCCGATTCCTGGCAGCGCCTGACCTCGTTCCACGGCCAGAATCCGGTCAAGGTCGCCATCCTCGACCTGGGCTTCACCGGCTACCAGGAGCTTCTTGGCACGGAGCTGCCGGCCAGCGTCACCGCGAAATCATTCCGCAGCGATCAGCTGCTGAATACGAACGTCCACGGCACGGCCTGCGCCGAGATCGTCCACGACATGGCCCCCGACGCCGAATTGTTCCTGGTCAATTTCAATACCGACACCGAGCAGCACCAGGCGGTCAGCTGGCTGATCAGCCAGGGGGTCGACATCATCTCCTACTCGATCGGCTGGACCAACGCCGGCGACGGCAAGGGGACGGGCCCGATCACCTACGACGTGGATCGCGCCGCCAATGCCGGCATCATCTGGTGCAGCGCCGCCGGCAACGACGCCGACGTCCACTGGGAGGGAACTTTCTCAGACCCGGACAGCAACGGTTTCCACAACTTCCCCGACAACGATGAATACTTGGAGCTTGCGCTTCCGCCTCACGAGAGCGTCATCGTGTCGATGAACTGGGACGATTGGGGGACCTGGAGCGGCAGCGACTACAGCGGCTCGAGCAACGATTACGACCTGATGTTCTACTACAAGTCCGGGGGGGTCTGGGCCCATCTCTGGGATTCGGCGAACCTCCAGAATGGAGCCGGCTACTGGCCCGTCGAGGAGGATGGCGTCGTCAACAACACCGCTTCGACCGTCACCATCGGCGTGCGCATCTACAAGCACAACGCGACCCGCAATTGCAAGATGGAGATATTCGTCTGGGGGGTCGACGGCCCCATCGAGTACAACGTCCCGGCCGGCAGCCTGACCATCCCCGCCGATTCGGCCCACTGCGTGGCCCTCGGCGCCAGCGATGTTAACAACGACAGTTACCATTATTACAGCGGGCGCGGGCCCACCCATGACGGACGCATCAAGCCCGATTTTTCCGCCCCTTCCGGAACCTCCGGCGCCACCTATGGCAATCACAACTTCTACGGAACCTCCTCCTCCACCCCGCACATGGCCGGAGCCTTCGCGCTGCTGAAGGAAAAAACACCCTATTCGCTGGCGAATATTCTCGACATCATCACTGCCCGCGCCCTCGACCTCGGCGATCCGGGCCAGGACAACAAGTTTGGCTATGGCCGGCTGAAGCTGAAATAAGAGCCGGCGGGGATGGCCGGCATGGAAAGCGCTATTGACAACAGGCGCAGATTTTGGTATTTATATCATCGGGTTCCTCAGTAGCTCAATCGGCAGAGCAGATGGCTGTTAATCCGCCTTGGGGAACAATTAACCCAATTATATCCTTCCCCCGCGGCGGATTGGGGGCTTGTTCGCCCGGAGCTCTTGGCTCCGTGGCGAATTCAAGTCCCAGTTCAAAGAAAATCTCAACGGAAATCACTATTGACAATAGTCAATATTTTTGATATTTATATCATCGGGTTCCTCAGTAGCTCAATCGGCAGAGCAGATGGCTGTTAACCATAAGGTTGGGGGTTCAAGTCCCTCCTGAGGAGCCATTATCCTACTGGTTTTTCCAATCTTTCATTTTTTATCAATATCTTTTTAGTGTCGTTTTTGGTAATATTG
>JAPKZL010000153.1 GCA_026393795.1 Candidatus Aminicenantes bacterium
AAGGCTCCGGGAGTTTTTTTTTGTAAAAAATAGAAGCATAGTGCAGCAAAGGCAAGGGCATAAAAATTGGAAAGTGCAGCCATGGCCCAGACGAAACTATCGTACAGGGGCTGAAAAATCAAAAATATCGCTGGTGAGAAATAAAAAAATTTCTTTTCATCACAACGGTATATTCGGAAAATAATCCATATTAAAACAAAGATTGCCAAGTTGCCGATAAAAATCAGCCAGCGAAAATCGATTCTTCTGAAAATTTTCAGCATCGCCATCGAGACCATGCGATTGAACACCAATCGATGCTCATTATGTTGGGCAAACAAAATGCTTCCAACCTCAGTAAAATTCTGGGATTGGTACAATTGATTCATTGATCCCAGAATATTGTCATAATCATCGACCTGAGGAATGTCTACCGCATATTGGACGATGCTAAAAATGAAATAAATTACCACCAGGGCAGCGGCAAATTTCACCATCAGAACTTCATTCCCGAAGATTCTATCCCTGAACAACCAGCCGAAAAACAAGGTTAATAAAAGAATGATCGTTTCAGTTTCCAAAAGAATTTTATACCTGAAAAAGGCATTGCCAATGAGCAACAAGCCAAATAGGAGAGGGACAATGAGATTCCAGTCCAAAAATACGGGGCGGCTGATCGCTGCATGAGTCGCCAACCAATACCCCCAGAAGGACAACAGGAAAAACAGAAGAAATAAAAGTAATGCCCCCCATTTGTTTCGAATTCCAGAGTATCGGGAATTTTCAGCCGGGACAACATAGGCAGACAAGATGCCCCTGGAATAGCCATAGACATTTTTCAGACGGATCGTTTTTATGACTGTCGAATCCTGGCCCCTGATCCTGATTCGGAAGTAATTTGTGCCCGGGCAAAGCAAATTTGCAGGGATCATAAAAAAAAACCATTTTTTTTTGACCTGAAGCGAATTAATCTGAATTCCATTCAGGAAATAGTTTATAATTATTGGCTGATCCGGGATACGCTTCAAAATTGTTTCCACTATATATGCTTTTTGATCCACTTCATCTAAAAAAAACTCGCTTTGCGTAAAACCGGCCGAGTTCAAAGGTCCAATCTCGATTTTTTTTATTATTTTTCGAAAATCACGGGCCCAGACCAAGAAAAACATTGCACAGAAGATTAATCCAATCCCGAATGAATATGCCAGTGTCCATAAATTGTTTTTATTTATCTTGGTTCCCATAATCAATTCCTTCTTTCCAAGGAATTTTAAAGGAAATACGAATGCAGGTCAATTGATTAGGGTTTTATTTCTGTTGTCTCGGAAAACAAAAAGAAAAACTTGCTTTTTTGTTTTTTTTTAATTATAATTTTTTGCTTTTCAAAGGTGACCAAAATGACGACAAACTATCCAATTAAACGGTGCGCTATTTTGTTGCTTTCCCTGCTGGTCATTTCCGTTTCCGGTCTGCTCGTGGGTTTCCATCAGTCCAACCGGAACTACGAACGCTCGCTGGCCCATATCCGCTATCTGCAGGCCGGCCTGGGGGACTTGCACGGCCAGGTGGTGCAGATGGACGAGGAAGCGCGGCTCAATGAGCAGCGCTACGCCCGGATCGATTTCCTGGAATATCAGAACACGATTTTTCAGAAGAAATTTCCCGATTTTTCACAAATCGTCAACACTACCTATAATAAAAGCAAATTGTTCGGATTCCATCCCAACCTGATCATGGCGGTCATGCAGGTGGAGAGCGGCTACAACCCGCTGGCCCTTTCGGCCGTCGGCGCCTACGGCTTGATGCAGGTCCACTATGCGGTCTGGAAAGACGAGCTCAGGATCGACAAAAACAGGATCTTCGACATCGACTACAATATCGGGCTGGGGCTGAAAATATTGAAGCAATACTACGATCTTTCCAACGGCGACATCAGAAGGGCCCTGTTCCTGTACAACAACGGCTACAAATACCAAAATACCGGCTATTTGGCCAAGGTGAACAATTCGCTCTACAGCCAGGACCCGGAGATCGCCAAACGGATCGGCGTTAGCCAGTAAGAAAAGCGCCTGCCACCCTTCATTTCGCCCGCCCGTGGCTGTTTTGCCTGAAAAGGATAAAAAGCTGCCTGAAAAAAGCCAGGTATTCCGGCTGTTTGAAATCGGAGTATGTCCAGGGCAGGAACTCGAACTGCTTGTTTTTCAGGACGTATTCCAGGTGGGCGTAGATGCCGCCCCGCAAGGGGACGCGATGAAAGTGGTTCTTGCTGGTGGCGATAATCACGTTGGCGTCGGATAGATATCCCGGGTCCAGGTTGAGGGTTCTTTTTCCGGCGTTGAGGAATTTTTCTTCCAGCCGGTTGGTGAAGAACTTGATTTCCGGAAGTCTTTCCGGGTCCTGCAAGCCGCTGAACGAGACGAACTGCCTGAACAACGGCTCCCCCATTTCGGCCCGGTAATAGTCGGTCGCCGTGAACGGGATAAGCGCCGATTGGCTGTCGATGGGTGAAAAATGGGCGGCCAGTTCCTTCTTCGCCTTTTCCGCGGCCGCTGCTGCGGCTTCGGCGAAGATCAGCCCGCAGAACAGTTTGACTTTATTGAATTCGCTGATGCGCCCCATGCTGCAAAACCGGCCAGCCGTTCAACCTGCTGGCTTTAACCTCGCTCAGCGCTGCCATGGCAAAATGTAAAAGCAATCGTTGATGAAGGCGGCGACGCGCTCCCTGCCCGGAGACGGCTGGTAAACGGCTCCGGCCAGCGCCACCTGGCAATTTTTGAAGTTCCGCTCTTCGTCCAGCTTCAGCAGCTCGCCGTTGAAGGTGGTGAAAAACTGCTCGTCGGCGTCGGTGCAGTCGACGATCGAATTCAGGTCGCGGCGTGAAGTGATTTTTTCCCTGGCAAAAGGCGCCAGGCGGACGATTTCCAGGTTGGTCTCGCTAAAATACATGAACTTGCTCCTTTCGCTTAAAAAATAGATGACGCTGGCATCGGGATTGCAGCCGACGGCCAATATGCCGCTGCCGAGCTTTTTGTAGAGCAGGGTATGGTAGTTGAAAAGGTAAAGGTTCTTTTCCTTGTCGCGGGTGAGGAACAGGATCTCGTTCTTGCCGGGATTGAAGTTGACGATGTCCAACTCGCTGTAATATTTCTCGCCCAGGAACATGGTCTCATCCATTTTGGTCGTTTTGTTGCCCGCCGGATCGTAGATCAACCCCTGGAAGGCATTCTTCAAATCGGAAAAATAGATGATGAACGGCCCGGGTTCGGCGCCGAAAATTATTTCCACCTCTTCGGAAGCGGTGAGATCGATGTTGCGGCCTTTCTCGATGAGCGTGGCGACTTCCCGGTTTTCCTCGGCGGCATCGGCCACGGCCAGGTACTGCTGGATTTGTTGGATCGGTACCCGGCGCAGCAGCTCGCGGCCCCTGACTTCGGTGCAGCTTTTATTCGCATAGTTGTAGCGGTACACTTGGAAGGGAAAATTCGGATAGACGGCGATTTTTCGCCCGTTGGCGCTCAAGGTGGTGAATGGCGAAACGAACGCCTGCTCGGCCATGCCGCCGTCGGTGATGTAGGCATCGCTCGCCTGAGCGTTGAAAGCCACGATGATGCTGGGCATTTTCAATGCATAGCCGAACACCGGCTGCAGGGAAAAGTCCTTGCCGGTGTCGATAAGCGTGTAGATGAACACCTTTTCGTTTTCGACCGCGCTGGTGGAAAAAATGATTTTTTCGAGATTGGCGGAGGCGACTATGTCCTGAATCGTGCCTTCGTACTCGAAGGTCCTGATCACTTTCTGGGAAAGCGCATCCACGACCAGCAGCTTCTCCTTTTCACCGCTCTCCATGACGCCGGCGATGAGGACCCGGTTGTCCCTCAGCCACTGAATCTTCTTGCCCTCGAAAAAGGTCAAGAAGGGATAGACCGGAAATTCCAGCGCCGCGGGAAATTCCGCTTTCAGCTCTTCCTGTTTTTTGCCGCTGAGGATCGTCCGCTCGATCCAGTTCTGCACGTTGGCGTCTTTTTTCTTGAGGTGGTACAACCCCAGCAGCCGGTTGATGCGCGGCTCCCATTGGTTTTGGGAAAACACTTCGTAAAGGTACTTTTCAGCGTCGCTGTCCTTGAGCTGGATCAGGACCTCGGCGAACGACAGCCCATACTCGGGGTTGTAATAATTGAACTTCAGTTTTTCAAGTATTTTCTTGGCTTTTTTCAACTCGCCGGTCTTCATGAAATACTGCGCCTGCAGCAGCTGGGCTTCCTTGGATTCGGGCTTGGCCTTGAGCGCCCGCTCCAGGTACGGATAGAGCTGGGCCCAGTCGTTCAGTTGATAATAAGCCCGGGCGCTCTGCAGGGCAAAATAGTAATTCGTCGGCGCCTGCTCGGATTCGGGCTGGATCAGCTCGACCGCCGCTTGCGCCTGGCCGGTCTGCAGGTACAACTCGCCCAGCAGCAGCTTGTACTCGGCCAGTTTTGAGAACTGTACGCCCTTGTTGAAATTGGCCTCGGCGGCCGGGTAATTCCTCCGTTTCAGGTACTCATTGCCCAGGCACAAATAAGCCGGCGCATAGCTTGCGTTCATGCGGGTTATTTTCAGCAGGTTTTCTATGGCCAGGGAATTCTTCAGGTCGGAGACGGCCAGGCTGACCCCGGTCAAGGCCTCCAGGGAGCGGTGGTCGCTCTCGAGGTAATAGCTGAACACTTTCGTGGCTTCCCATTTTTCGTTTTTCAGCAACAGGGCGAAGCCCTTTTTGACCGTCGGCTTGGGATCGGAACGAAAGTGTGCTTCCAGATATTTGTTCGCCAGCTCCATGTCGTCGATCAGGTAATAGGCGATGGCCCGGGAAAAATCATCGATCTTGGCGGCGGAAAAAACCGGGACAATGGCCAGCGTCAAACACAATCCTATCGCGGCTTTCTTCATGATGACCTCCGTGATGATTGCGCCATGCCGGGCTTACATCCCCCAGTTCAGTTTGTCGGCCAAAAGCTGGAAGTAGTTGATTTCCGGCGTGACCAGCATGTGCAGTTGCTTGGGATAGATTCCCACCGACAGCATTCCCTCGTAGTCGAGCGGCAGCACGGTCTGGCCGTCGATGGTCACAAAGGCGTCCATGTTCTGGGTCAGAAGCTGGACGGTAATGGTGGTGCCGTCCCGGACCACCAGCGGCCGGAACGTCAGCGCATGGGGGCAGATGGGGGTGATGATGATGCCGTTGACCTCGGGGCTGACGATCGGTCCCCCGGCCGCTATGGAATAGGCCGTCGATCCGGTCGGGGTGGAGACGATCAGGCCGTCCCCTTTCACCTCGGCCACCCTGGCGCCGTCGATCTTCAAGAGCAGCTTGACCACGCGGGCGATCGCTCCCTTGTTGACGACCACATCGTTCAAAGCGGTATACACGCGGTTCTGGTAGTCGATCTGCAACAGCTTGCGCCGCGATACCTTGGCTTTGCCCTCGAGTATGTCGGCCAGGCTCTCCTCAAGGAACTCCTTTTTCATCTCGGTAAGAAAACCCAGCGTGCCGAGATTGAATCCGGCCACCGGCACCTGGGCTTCCACCGCCTGGCGGGCGACCGACAAAAAAGTTCCGTCGCCGCCCAGGACGATGATCAGATCGGTGTCGCGGGCGATATCGTCACGGGCGCAGTACTCCCGGCTCTGCAGCAGCTCGGCTGCTGTCTGCTCCAGGGTGTAGGCGACGTTGAACCGCTTCAGCACGGTAAGTGTTTTTTCCAGGTGAAACACCAGGTCCTGATGCGGTTTGGCCACGATGACGGCTTTCTTAAACGGCTGCTTCATCACGGAGCATTGTATCATCAATGGATTTTTTTTTCCCGAATTCAAGCAGGAAAAAATATTCCTGGTTGCCTTTCCTTCCCTTCAGGCCTGATGGTGTGAAGCCGCGCACGGCAAAACCCATGCTTTCGATCCGCCTCTTGAGCCCGAGCACGACGTCCAGCCTGGTACCCGCATCGCGGATCACCCCCCCCTTGCCGACAAGGGGCTTGGGGGCTTCGAACTGCGGTTTGACCAGGGCCAGGATCTTCGCCTTGGCGAATCCGGTCAGAACAGGCAGAACCATGGCGATGGAAATGAAGGAGAGGTCCATGATGATCAGGTCGGGCTCGAAAGGGACGTCCTGCGGCTGCAGGAAGCGGGCGTTTTTTTCCAACAGCGTCAGGCGCGGATTCTGGCGCAGACTGTAATCGACCTGGGAAATAGTCACATCGACGCCGCAGACCCTGTCGGCGCCGCATTGCAACAGGTAGTCGCTGAAACCGCCGGTGGATATGCCCAGGTCAAGAGCCTTGGCGCCGGCGACGGTGATGGCGAATGCCTCGATGGCCTTCGCCAACTTGAAAGCGCCGCGCGAAACGAATGGGTGCTTGTTTTGGACCGTGATGGCGTCCGCCGCAGTCACCCGATGATCGGCCTTGATCTGGAGTTGACCGTTGACGAACACGTCGCCGGCCATGATCAGGGCCAGGGCTTTATCCGCTCCGCCGGCCAGCCCCCTTGCGATCAGGGCATCATCGAGCCGGGTTTTTCTTGGAGCACTCACTTCCGCGCTGGCGACTTGCGGGCGGCAGCTGTTTCCACACTATTTTTGCTGATGGCGCGTATGAAAAAATTCAGGACCGCGTTGTTGAACTCGTAGTCATCCTGGAGCGACACCGATTTCTCGCCGGGAAATACGACGCTTTCCGATTTGACGATGGTCGCACGGGCCAGTTCGAGCGGTCGCTCTTCCCCCATGGCTTCCAACTTAACCAGCGCCCGATCCAGTTCGGCCGGGTCGAGGCTCAGGCCCAGCTGGTAGTTTCTCGCGCAGAAGCGGATCGTCGCCCGGTTCTTGGCATCAGGATCAATGACGACTTGCGAATTCTCGTATTTTTGCTTTTTAAAAAATATGTCAAAGACCTTGATGAACCTTTTAAAGATCTTCAGGTTGCGCGCATAACAATCATGATAATCGCCGTATTTACCGGCGATGGCGAAATCGATTTCTAGCTCCACAGCATGTCTCCTGCCGGATATTTTAAGAGAATGCCCGAAGGGTGTCAAGAGCGCCGCGCTTTCCGGTTTTAAAACGCCCTGGGGAGCTCTTCGTCATTCCCGTTGACCCCGGTTGCGTCCGACCCACAGCCAGGTGGAGACGATAATGATTAAAAACAGCAGCCAATGAATCATGAAGATCGTTATGTACCGCCTGGAAAAGGCGCGCAGCCAGACTATCAGCCCCCAAAAAATGAGGGCCAACCCCCATATCCAGATGAAAAAAATGAATGCCTGGCTGTTCATCTTGAACCATAAATAGGCCAGCCGGTCGCTTAAAAACAGGCACAGGCCCAACATGGAAATGACGATGCCGAAATTGTCCGGTCCGGCCATGTTGGCCGGGGCGATGGCAATGTACCAGCCGCCGATGATGCCCCACATGACCAGGGCGGCCAAGCAGACGGGAATCGCCTGCAGATGCAGCTTCCAATGCAGGAATTGATTTTTTTCCAGGTTCATGCCTTCACTTTTTTTTCAATGGGTTAAAAGGTAAACCAGACGCTCGGGCAATTCAATCGGGAAAATCCTGATTTTAACGTGCCAAATTCCTGAGTCTGCCGGCAGGCGCCGATACACCAATTCTATTTTTTTTCGATGTTCAGATGGAAAAATGTCCTCCCGAAGTAGTCATCGTAAAAGGAAATGACCTCGTCATAGGAATAACCGAGGCCGATCAGGCGTTTGCGGATGAACTTCTGGTGGATGCCGCGGGCGCGGGTGATGTTGCGCGAGGAGACGCGGTAATGGATCTCGGCCTGGTCGGGCGAGAAGAGCTTGAGGATCGGCCACATGACGTGGATGAGCGACTCGCGCTCGAAGACCCACATGCTGGGATGGATGTAGGCGCAGAACTCGACGAAATTGCGGTTCTGGCCGATCGGGTTGGGCGTGACGTGCAGGGCGATGTAGCCGGTGCCGCCGGTGAGAAAAACCCCGGTATAGCCCGGGGGATCGAAGTCGTGGTCGAAAATGAACGGCGTGTCGGTGGAGAGCAGCACGTCGTCGAAGCAGTCTTCCAGAAGATACAGCGCCTCGTCCTCGCGGACGCGCGGGTTGCAGAGCGAATTGATGAACTTCTGGTCGCAGTCGTAAAAGGCGCAGGCCAGGTACTCCTCCTGCTGCGAGTTGACCATCAGCTTCAGCTTGCGGTCGCTGCGCGCCAGCTTCAGCGAATGCTGGGAGTAGCGCGTGATCACGTCCTCGCGCAGGTGCTGGATCATCTTCGTCATGTCCTTGCGGTGCAGGTGGGCGATGAACATCTTGCCTTCCGGCAGGTCGATGGGGGCCTGGATGTCGATGACATAGCGCGAATAGCAATCGACCGGGACCTTGAAGCACTGCTTGC
The DNA here is from genome assembly GCA_026393795.1 of Candidatus Aminicenantes bacterium. Classification (NCBI taxonomy): domain Bacteria; phylum Candidatus Aminicenantota; species Candidatus Aminicenantota bacterium. The sequence continues at coordinate 8,387 of JAPKZL010000153.1, forward strand.
GCATCGACTCGCGGTCGGATATTTTCATGCCCTTGAGCAGCGGCGTCGGGGCGAAATAGATGAAGGAGACCAGCTCGGGATAGTCGCAGGCGTCGATGAAGGTGCTCAGGACCTTCGGGCTCAGCGAGTCGCCGCAGGTGTTGACTTCCATGCAGGCCATCTCGAAGGATTTTTTCCCCGAGAGCTGCCGCTCCCAGAAATAGCTGGCATGCGACTCCTCGATGGCCAGCGACATCTCGACCTGGCTGATCTCGATGTCGCGCTCCTGGATGTAGCGGTCCATGACCTGCACGCGCGGCTGCATGTTGGGCTTGCCGATCAGGTTGGCGCCGGAGGCCTTGATCACCGACCAGATGTCATCGTCGCTGAGGGTGACCAGGGAAACGCCTTCGCTGTTGTAGGCGTGGATGATCGTGGCCGTGGGCGCCGGCTCGAATGCTTCAGGTATGGTGAATGCCATGCGGACCTCCTCTCTGCCCGCCAGGCCTATTCATGGCATGAACCGGCAGCGCCAGAATCCGAGAGCGGGAAATAACTTTGCCAAACCCTTCTTCCGCAATCTCTTTTTTATGTTCAAGATAATTTTTCAATTGGCTTAATGTCACCTCAGTTGAAATGAGTACGCCGGCAGAAGTATAAAGGGAATAGGCTGGCTTGTCAATCGGCAAAAACCCTTGGCCACTCTTTTTTAACCGCCTCCAACAATGGCCTCACGTTTGTACCCGCCATTTTTATTTCCCCGGCGATTCTGCTTCACCCAGACCGTGGACGATATCCTCCATCTGCCCCGATTGCCTTTCCATGCTTCCCAGCAGCCGGAACTGCACCCGCGCCCGCTGCAGGTTGTGCCCGGGATAGCGGCTTTTAAAATAGCGGTCGCCGGCCAGGAAATCGCTGAGGAAACGCAGGCCGATCATATAAGCGAACAACTTGGCCGAAAAGGCCAGGTGCGCGATTTCTTCCGCCGTGAGGCAGTCGCGCAGTGACGAAAGAAAACCCCGGGCAAAGCCCTTGAAAAGATCGATGTCCAGTCCTACCCGTTCCAGGTCGGGTTCATCCTCGCCGGCGCGGTTGCAGCCGCTGCGCACGGCGTCGCCGAAATCGTAATGCACATAACCGGGCATGACCGTGTCCAGGTCGATGATGCAGGCTCCCCCGCCCTGCTCGGCAAACAGGATGTTGTTGAACTTGGTGTCGTTGTGGGTGATGCGCAGCGGGATGCGCCCGGCCTGCCCCAGGTGCAGGATCCGTTTCATGGCTTCCGCCCGCGCCTGGATGAAGTCGGTCTCAGCGGCGACTTGCCGGGCCCGGCGGCAGGGATCCTCCTGCCGGCAATCTGAGAACCTCTGCAGATGGGTTTCCAGGTTGTGAAAACCGCGAATGGTTTCATGGGGCGGCGGAGCGGGGAAATCGGCCAGCAACCGCAAAAAACGCCCGAAGTGCCTGCCGCCGGCGCAGGCCAGCTCCGCGCTGTCGACGCGATCGAACGAGCGGTGGCGGTCGATGAAAACGTACATGCGCCAGCAGCCGCCGTCCCTGTCCTCATGGAATGAGCGGCCGTCCCGGGCCGGGATCACCGTGAGCACATCGCAGCCGGGATCGGCGCCCGACTTGGCGCGGAGATGGGCGGTGACCCTGACAATATTCTCCATCAGCCGCGGCACGTCTGCGAACACGCCGCGGTTGATGCGTTGCAGGATGTAGTCGGGGCAGCCGCTTTGGGCGTTGCGGATGAGGAAGGTATCGTGGATATGCCCCGAACCGTAGGAGTGGCCGCCGGCAAAGGCCCCCTGGATGGAGAAATTGGCCGTCAGCTGCGCCAAGTCAAAAGCAAATCCTTCATGCCCAATGTTGTTTTCCGCCATTTCCGCTGACATTATAGAATACATCGCCTGAATAACCAAACCTGGGGCGGTCCGGGAAGTATTGCGGACGGCCGCCCTTAATTTGTTGACAACCGGCGCGAATTATGGTAATTTTCGTCTTTAATGGCCCCTTAGCTCAATTGGCAGAGCAATTGACTCTTAATCAATAGGTTAGTGGTTCGATTCCACTAGGGGTCATCTTCCTTCCCCTGGCGCGTCCCACGTCCGCAACCATCATCGCATTTGACAATAGTGATCCATTTGGCTAAAATCGGTGTAAGCAAATGGAAAAAGAGGAAATACTGGCCAAAATCGAAAAAATCAAGAGCGAGATCGAGGCCGATTCCTGCGACCTGATCCGCGAAAAAATCCAGCAGCGCGACTTGAATTTTCAGAAATCGGGAAAGGGTTTTTTCCTGGCCTTTATCATCAACAAACTGCGCCGCCGCTTGATCATCGAAATGAACCATATCCTCGAACCGCTCCTGGAAAACCAGAAAGAGATCAACCTCAGGTTGTTGAAGGAAATCGAAAAAATCAAAAAGAGCCATGAGCCATCTCCGCAAAATCATTCCCGGCCCCCTGCGCCGGAAAACAAAAAAACTGCTGGCCAGACTTGAACCCCGGGCAATGGTTCCGGCCGAAGCCGTCCGCACCATTGGCATCTGCCTGCCGCAGGTGCCCTTTGTCCATGGCGGCGCTGAAATCCATGCCCTGGCGCTGCGCGATCAGCTGCGCCAGCGCGGCTTTCAGGCCGACCTGATCACCGTCCCCTACAAGTGGTACCCGCGCGAACAGATAGAGAACAGCATCCACCTGTGGCAGCAGCTGGACCTGAGCGAAGCCGACGGCCGGCCGATCGACCTGCTGATCACCACCAAGTTTCCATCCTATTTCGCCCCCCACCCCAACAAGGTGCTCTGGCTGATCCACCAGTTCCGCCAGGTTTACGACCTGTACGGAACCCCCTACTCCGATTTTGATCCCAGCGACCGCTGGGATGAAAAAATACGCAGGCAGATCAACAAGCTGGATCGGGAAGCGATTCAGGGGCACCGGCGCCTGTTCAGCAACTCGCGCAACACCGCCGAGCGTCTGCGCAGGTTCAACGGCTTGTCGGCGACCGCCCTATATCACCCGCCGAAGCTGCATCCGCGCTATCGCCATGAACGCTACGGCGATTTCATCCTGTCGGTGGGCAGGCTGGACAAGATGAAGCGCATCGACTGGCTGATCCGCTCGCTGCGCTTCTGCCCGGCAAACATGCGCTGCCTGATCGCCGGCGCCGGACCCGAGTTGAACAAGCTCGAAGCGCTGGCCCGGGAAAGCGGCGTCGCTGACCGCGTCGAGTTTCTCGGCTACGTCGACGATCAGCGCCTGCTGCAGCTGTACGCCGAGTGTTTCGCCGTTTATTACGCCCCTTTCGACGAGGACTACGGTTACGTGACTCTCGAGGCGTTCTTCTCGCAGAAACCGGTTTTGAGCGCCGTCGATTCGGGCGGCACCCTGGAGTTTGTCGTGGACGGGCAAAACGGCTTCATCATTGAACCTAACAACGAACAACGGCTGGCCGAAGGGATCACCCTCCTGTTCAACGACCGCGAGCGCTGCCGCGCTTTCGGCCTCGACGGGCTGGACCGGGTCAAGGGCATCTCCTGGGACCATGCCATCCGGGAGCTGCTGGGGCTGCAGCCATGAAAATCGCCCTGTTCACCCCCCTCAACCCGGTCAGGAGCGGCATCGCCGACTACAACGAGGAGATGCTGCCCGAGCTCGGCACGCATGCCGACATCGACCTGTACGTCGACGGCAGCTACACCCCCAGCAACACCCGCATCAGCGGCCGGTTCCCCATCCGCATTTTCAATCCGGGCGAGTTCCAGCAACAAGACTACGACGCCATCGTTTACCACATGGGCAACAACTATCGGGCGCACAAGTACATCTATGAAGCCATGAAAATGTTTCCCGGCATCGTGGTCCTGCACGACTATGTCCTGCAGGGATTCTACGCCGAAATGATGCAAGCCAACCGCGACCATGCCCGCTACCTGGAACTGCTGCAGCGCTTCTATCCCAAGGATGGCCCCCTCCTGGCCCAGCGCATGATCGACCGGCTGCCGCACCCGATCTGGGAATCGGAGCTGGCCATCCAGTTTCCCCTCAACGAAGAGGTCATCGGCATGGCCAAGGGACTGATCGTCCACTCGGCGTTCCTGGAAACCCTGGTCCGGAAAAAGCATGCGCTGCCCATCGCCCGCATCCCCCATCACGGCCACGACCTGCCGCCGCTCGACCGCCTTGAACTAAAAAGGGAACTGGGCTTCAGCGCCGACGACCTGGTGCTGCTCTCGACCGGGTATGTCACCAAGAACAAGCGCTACGAAGCCATCATCCCCGCCTTGAGCGCCGCCGCCATCGCCAACCTGAAATATGTCATCATCGGCCAGGATGAGGCCAACTATCTCAAGGTGCTCGCCCAGGGCAAGGCTCTCACCGTCATCCGCAGGGGTTTCGTCGCCCTGGCCGACCTGGAAAAGCACATCGCGGCCGCCGACATCTGCCTCAACCTGCGCTACCCGACCATGGGGGAAAACTCGGGATCGCTGCTGCGTATGATGAGCGGCGCCAAGCCGGTGCTGGTCTCAAACACCGGCTCCTACCGGGAGCTTCCCGACGAAGCGGTCATCAAGATCGGCTGCGACGTGGACGAAAAGGAGATGATCAAGCGCTTCGTGCGGGCATTGGCCGAAGATGCCGACTTCCGGCAATCCATCGGAGCCGAAGCCGCCAGCTATGTCAGGCGCGAATGCAGCATCGCCGGCTGCGCCAGACGCTACGCGGAATTCATCGCCAGCGTCCTTGCGCCGGCAGGAGCACATGATGGAAAACGACGACATTAAAAAAACCCTGCAGGAATTGAAGGTTTTATGTGACGCGGAGCGGGAAAGGCTGGAGGGAATCGATACGCTCGCCGGCGGGCCAGTTGACCGGGAAATCGCCATCGATTTCTGGAAGCTGTCCAATGCCGAGATCGAACGTGAGATGTGGAACCGGCTGGCTTTGCTGGACGAGGACGCCGACTGCCTACCAGCGGGTCCGATCGCTTCCCACCGCCCGATCCTGGGCAAGCCCATAGTTTTCCTGAAAAGAATGATGCGCGCCCTGACCCGGCCGTACACGTCCCTGCTGCTGCAGAAGCAGAACCGGCTCAACCGCGAGCTGGTCACCTTCCAGCTGCTTACGTTCCTCAAGCTGCGTCATCAGGAAAAAATGATCAGGGAAACGGCGGAGCGGGCGGCCGATTTTCCCGACCCGCAACCGGCCGGAGCGGATAACGGGAAAAAGACGACCCGGAAGACATGATCCGGAAAGGGCTTTTTCAGCTGCTGCGGGCCGATCTTGCCCTGCCGGGAGAGACGAACAACGATACCCTGGCCCAGGACATCCGTTCCACGCTCCGCGCCGATCCCGGGCCGGAAGCAGCCGCTGTCCTGAAACGCATCTGCCGGGAGATCGCCCGGCGCAGCGGCGTCCAGGCCGCCGTCAACCTGCTCAACCGCCTCGAGGTCGCCTTCGGCTTCCGCAAGCCCGCGCTGGCCATCTACGATCACACCCTGCACCTGATCGGCGGCGCCCAGAAGTACGGCTGCACCATCGCCCATGCCCTGCAAAACGATTTCGTTGTCACCCTGATCAGCAATAAGCCGGTCAGCCACGACCAGCTGCGCGATTGGTACCGGCTCGACTTGTCGCGCTGCCGCATCGCAGTGATCCCCATCCCCTTTTACGAAAAACAGGGCCGGGAGCATCTCGATCCGGCCGCCATCACCTCCAGGAGGATAGCCAACCCGTTCCACCTGATCAGCCGCGAGAGCGGCCGCTACGATTTTTTCATCAACAACAGCATGGTGGAGATGGTCTACCCGCTGGCCGGATGCTCGCTGTTCATCTGCCACTTCCCCGAGCGGCGGCCGAGCACCTATTTCTATGTCGACCGCTACCCGCATCTCATTTACAACAGCCGCTACACGGCCGAATGGATCCGTAAGAAATGGGGGCTCAGTCCCGGCATCCACCTCTATCCCCCGGTGGACATGGACGGCCCGGTGGATTTTTCGGCCAAGGAGGACGTCATCCTCTCGGCCGCCCGTTTCGACCCGGGGGGCAACAAGCAGCAGCTGCGCATGGTCCAGGTATTCACGCAGCTGGCGCAGCGCCAGCCGCGCCGGCTTCAAGGCTGGAAACTCATCCTCGCCGGCGGCAGCCCCAACGACAACCCCTACCTGGAAAAGATCCGCCAGCGCATCGCCGGCGACCGTCTGGAAAATGTCGAGCTGCGCATCAATATCCCGGCCGCGGAGCTGAAAACCCTCTACCAGAAGGCCAAGATCTTCTGGCACCTCTGCGGTTTGCAGCAGAACGAACCCGAACTGGTCGAGCATTTCGGCATGACCACCGCCGAAGCCATGCAAAACGGCTGCGTGCCCGTGGTTTTTGCCGGAGGCGGACTGAAGGAGATCGTCGAGGACGGAATTTCGGGGTTGCTCTTCTCCAGCGCCAACCAATTGAGCCGGCAGACATTGCGCCTGATCGATGAGCCGCAGCGGCTGCGGAGCATGGGCGAGGCTGCCTGCAAGCGCGGCAAGGTTTTCAACCGAGCGGTATTCACCGCCCGGGTAAAGGAAATTTTTTCCGCCCTGCTCCGCGATTACCGGATGGACCAATAGCATGAATATCGCCTGCGATATCCGGGTCTTCCTCTCCCGGGAAACCGGGGTCGGTACCTATTACAAGAACCTGTTGAACCACCTGGCCGCCAGCGACGGACAAAACCGCTACCTGCTGTTCTCCTCTTCATGGAAAGAGCGCTTTCCGCAGGCCAAGATCCCCCGTTTCACCGATTGCCGCCTGGTCGATGCGCGCCTTCCGGTCAAGGCGTTGAACTGGCTCTGGTCAAATTGGCGCTTTCCGCCCCTGGAATTTTTTTTCAAGGAAAAAATCGCAGTCGCCCACTCACCCACCCCGATGCTTTTACCCTGCCATGGGAAAAAGATCATCACTATCTGCGATCTTTTTTTCCTGAGCGATAAAAAACGCGTCCAACCGGAAAGCCGCCGCTATTTCCGGGCGCGGCTGGCTGAAAACATCGCCAGGGCCGATGGCATCATCTGCATTTCTCAGGCCACCCGTTCAAGTCTGCTGGAGATTTTCGCGACGGCCGCCGAAAAAACCCGGGTGATCCATCTTGGCGTGGCGCCGTATTTCTTTGTCGAGCCCGACCGGCGGCGCTCATGCCGCGAAAAATACCGCCTGCCCGAAAAATACATCCTGTTCACCGGAACCATCGAACCGCGCAAGAACCTGCCCACCTTGCTGAAAGCGTTGATCGAGCTGAAGCGGAGGGACGTCGTCATCCCGCTGGTCATCGCCGGCAGCCGCGGTTGGGGAACTAGCGAATTCATCGCACTGGCAAAGGAGCTGGCCGGCCAGGTGCGTGAGATCGGCTATGTGGAAGATGCCGACCTGCCGGGACTGTACCGGGAAGCACAGTTTTTTGTTTTCCCCTCACTGGCGGAAGGCTTCGGTCTGCCGCTGATCGAAGCCCTGGCCAGCGGCACGCCGGTCCTTTGTTCCGATATCCCCGTGTTCCACGAGATCGGCCTTGAACTGCCCACCTATTTCCAGGCCACTTCGGTGCCCGAACTTGGCGAAAAAATGGAATCGCTTTGGCAGCAGGACAAAACGACCGGCCGGGAAGCACGGATTGCGCATGCCCGCACCTTCTCCTGGCGGGAAAGCGCCTTCCGGACCCTGTCTTTCTATCAGCATCTTGCCGGGGAAACGTCATGAGAATCGCGATCGACGGCTACGACCTGACGCGGCAGCCTACCGGCGTCGGACGCTACCTGCGCAACCTGCTTTCGGAAATCCTCGCCGCCGATTCCCGGGACACGTACCATCTTTTCCTGCGCGAAAACCTCGACCTTTTTGACCGCTGCGCCAACCTGGAAAAAACGATCATCCCGGCGGCAGGCGGCTATACGTACTGGCAAAACGGGCCGCTGCGCAAAAAACTGAGCAACGGCGATTACGGATTGCTGTTCGCGGCCGGCAACCAGCTGCCGTTCTTCTACGACGGGAAAACAGCCCTGGCGGTCCACGACGTCGCATGGCGGGCTCGGGCGCATGATTTCTCGCTCAAGGAGCGAACCGGCAAGGACTTGAAATGCCGCTGGAGCCTGAACAAAGCCGCCCAAATTTACACCGACGCCGAATTCACCAAGGGGGAATTGGGCCGTTACTACGGCGTACCCGCCGAAAAAATCCAGT
>JAPKZL010000154.1 GCA_026393795.1 Candidatus Aminicenantes bacterium
CGACATCGACTACAACGCGAAAACCATGATGGTCGGCACCACGCATCTGCATCAGGGCGATTTTATCACCCTCGACGGCTCTCTTGGTGAAGTCTACGTCGGCAAACTGCCGCTTAAAAAGCCGGAACTGCCCGAAGCATATCAGACCCTCATGAGCTGGGCCGACCAGATGCGCACGATCAAGGTGCGCACCAATGCCGACACGCCCTATGACGCCCGCAAGGCCGTCGAACTCGGGGCCGAAGGTATCGGTTTGTGCCGCACCGAACATATGTTTTTCGACACCGAGGAACGCCGCCTGGCCATCCAGGAAATGATCGTCGCGGACACCCTGGAAGGAAGAGTCGCCGCCCTGAACAAGCTGCTCCCCTTTCAGAAAGAGGACTTCAAGGGGATATTCCAGGCCATGGATGGTTTCCCGGTGACCATCCGCCTCATCGACCCGCCGCTGCATGAGTTTGTCCCCCACACCGAGGAGAAGCAGAAAAAACTGGCTCAAGATATCGGCGTTTCCTACGAAAAAATACGCTACCGGGTCGAGCAGCTCCATGAAGCCAACCCCATGCTCGGGCACCGCGGCTGCCGTCTGACCATTACCTATCCCGAGATCCTGGACATGCAGGTGCGGGCCATCATCGAAGCCGCCTGCGAATGCACCGCCGCCGGGACCAAGGTCCATCCAGAGATCATGATCCCGCTGACCATCGACAAGAAGGAGCTGCAGATACTCGAAACCCGCACCCGCCAGGTCGCGGACGGGATCATCAAGGAGAAAGCGGCCAAGCTGAAATACCTGGTCGGCACCATGATCGAAGTGCCCCGGGCCGCGTTGCTTGCCGACCAGATCGCCGAAGTGGCCGAGTTTTTCTCGTTCGGCACCAATGACCTGACCCAAATGACCATGGGCATCTCCCGCGACGACGCCGGCAAATTCCTGCCCGAGTACGTGGACGAAAAGAAAGCCGGCATCTTCAGCGACGATCCTTTCCAGTCGCTCGACCAGGTTGGCGTAGGCATGCTGGTCAAAATGGCCATCGAGAAGGGCCGGAAAAGCAAGCCTGATCTCAAGATCGGCATTTGCGGCGAGCACGGCGGCGACCCGAAACCGGTGGAGTTCTGCTGCCGGGTCGGCATGAACTACGTCTCCTGCTCGCCCTTCCGCGTGCCCATCGCCCGCTTGGCGGCGGCTCAGGCCGAGATCAAGAGAATGACGCAACCCGCCCGACCCGCGACCCCCAGAGTGAAAAAGACGGTAAAAAAGGCCAAACCCGTTCGCAAAGCCAGGACGATGAAGAAGGTTGCCGCGCCCAAGCGGAAAGCCGCTCCCGCCAAAGGCAGGAAAACAACGGTAAAAAAGGCGTCCGCTAAGAAGAAAACCGTTCGCAGCAAAAAATAAGAAATAATTGTAGGGGCACGGCGCGCCGTGCCCCTACACATTTTTGCCAGATCATACCTTGACATTTTTTTCACCTTTGCCTACAATCGATTTTTAAAATAAAAACGAACGGTGACCAAACCATGAAAACACTGGAAATCACCAACCTAAAAAAAACCTTTCGCTCCAACTTCCTGATAAAGAAATATCCCGTTCTCAAGGGCATCGACCTCAGCGTGGAGCAGGGTGAAATCTACGGTTTCCTCGGGCCCAACGGGGCCGGCAAGACGACCACCATCAAGTGCATCCTGGGACTGCTCTTCCCCGACGAGGGCGAAATCCTGATCAACAGCCTCCCGGGCAACACGCTCGCCGCCCGCAGCCAGATCGGCTTCTTGCCCGAGAACCCCTATTTTTACGATTACCTCAATGCCAGCGAACTGATGCATTTCTCGGCCTCGCTGTTCGGCATCCCGAAAGCCTTCGCCAAGGAGAGGATAAGCACGCTCATCGAGCAGGTGGGGCTGGCCGGCCGCGAGGACCTGAAACTGCGCAAATTCTCCAAGGGCATGCTGCAAAGGCTGGGCATGGCCCAGGCCCTGATCCAGGATCCCGTCTTCCTGATCCTTGATGAACCGTTCTCCGGTCTCGATCCCATCGGCCGCAAGGAATTTCGCGACTTGATCCTCTCCCTGAAAGAACAGGGAAAGACCATCTTTTTTTCCAGCCATATCCTGCAGGACATGGAGATGATGGTCGACCGGGTCGGCATCATCATCAACGGCCGCATCAGCCGCCAGGGCCGGCTTTCGGAGATGATCTCCAGCAGCACCCGCTGCTACGAGATCGTCTGCGCGCGCATCAGCGAAAGGCAGCTGGCCCAGATCCCGGTCCATTTCGTCAGCCGCGACAACCAGTACATCATCACACTGGAAAACGAGGCCGACATCAACCAGGTAGTCGAATCCATCATCCACAACAACGGCCAGGTCATCGCCGTCAATCCGGTCAAGAAGACCCTGGAAGACATTTTTCTGAACGAGATGAGGGAAGTCCAATGAAAATGAATATCAAGGGCCTGGTTTTGAACACCTTCAAGGAGTCGGCGCGCAACAAGATGTTCTACCTGCTGGTGTTTTTCGGCATCGCCTTCGCCTTGAGCTCCAAGCTGATCAGCTTTCTGACCCTGGGCGACACGATGAAAGTGCTGAAGGACACCGGCTTGGCGGCCATCAATTTCTTTTGCGTGCTCATCGCTATCTTCACCGGCATCAACCTGGTGTACAAGGAAATCGAAAAAAAGACCATCTTCAACATCCTGAGCAAGCCGGTGACGCGCGACCAGTTCATCATCGGAAAGTTCTTCGGGCTGGCCCTGACCCTGCTGGCGGCGCTGCTCGCCATGTCGGTCATCTTCTTTCTCCTGATCCTGCTGGTCGGCGGCGGTTTCGACTTTAAAATCCTGCTGTACTTCTTCATGCTGTATCTCGAGCTGCTGATCATCGTGGCCATTTCGCTACTGTTCTCCTCTTTCAGCACCCCGATCCTCTCCTTCATCTTCACTGTCTCGCTCTACCTGATCGGCCACGTCATGTGGACGTTCAACGAATTCAAGTCGCTGCTGCGTTCCGGGCTGTGGCTGAAATTCACCCAGGGGATCTACTACATCCTGCCCAACCTCGACAAGTTCAACATCAAGAACGACGTGGTCCTCAACCAACCCCTGCAACCCTGGACCATCGTTTTCACCATCCTCTACGCCCTGGTATACATCCTGGCCGTGCTCGCCCTGACCATCCTGATCTTCCGCAAGCGGGAATTTCAATGATCAAAAGCAGGCTGCTGGCGCTTATTCTCCTGAGCATGCTGTTGTTGGCGGCGCTCATGCAAAACCGTTACGACTCGACGATCCACTATCTGGGCGAGCGCAACGTGTTCGTGTCGTTGCCCTCGGGAAAAGCGCTGCGCGTTCTCTCGTTCGGCTACCAGAACCTGACCGCCGACCTGTTGTTCATCTGGTCGATCCAGTTCTATTCCACCACCTACCTCGTCAACCGCTTCGATTACCTGGAAAGGGTATATGACACCATCACCGATATCACTCCGCCCTACAAGGAGCCCTACATCATCGGCGCGCTGATCATGGCCTTCGAGGCCAAGGACATCCCCATGGCCCTGCGGTTGCTTGACAAGGGCTCGCGCAACCTCCCCGATGAATGGTTCTTCGATCATGAGGCCGGCTATTACTGCTACAAGTACCTGAAGGATATCCCCAAGGCCGAAGCCTATTACAGCCGGGCCGCAAAAAAGCCCAACGCCCCTTCCTTTCTAAAGCGCATGAAGGCCCACATGGTTTATCTGCAAGACGACCCGAAAGTGGCTTACCAGATGTGGATCGACATCTATGACCACGCCCGCGACCGCCTCGAAAGGGACGCCGCCTTCAACCATTTGTACCAGATCAAGGCCGAGATCGACCTGCCGCCTCTCCAGGAAAAAATCACCCGTTTCCGCGACCGCTATCGGCGTTTCCCGGCCGGCATGGACGAACTGGTGAGCCGCGGTTTTTCCACGGAAATCCCACGCGATTTTTCGGACAACGATTACCGCTACGACCCCATCCTGGGAACGGTCAAAGCCCAGCGGGTATACAAATGGAAGCGGCGCTGACCATTATCTTCGGACTGATCATCGGCAGTTTCCTCAACGTGGTCGTCCACCGCCTGCCGTTGGGCGAAAACATCGTCTTTCCCCCGTCGCATTGCCCTTGCTGCCGGGCAAATATTCCTTTCTACCACAACATCCCGCTGCTCAGCTACCTGCTCCTGCATGGACGCTGCCATTCGTGCCGGGAACGCATCTCGCTGCGCTATCCGCTGATCGAGGGGTTTTGCGCCTTGAGTTTTTGGCTGACGCGGCAGTTTTACGGCCTGTCGCTGCACGCCGCATTCGCGGCTACCTTCATCTGCCTGCTGATCGCCCTGGCCGCCATCGATCTTGAGCATATGATCCTGCCCGACGAGCTCACCTTGGGCGGAGCCGCCCTATTTTTTATTTATTCCTTTTTCAATCCATACCTCGGCCAGCTGGAGGCGATCCTCAGCGGTCTCGGCGCGGCACTGCTTTTCAGCGGTTTTTTCCTTTTTTACCTCAAAGTGCGCAAGCTCGAGGGCCTGGGCTTCGGCGATGTCAAGATGGTCCTGCTGCTGGGACTGTTCCTCGGTCTGAACCGGCTGGTGGTGGCGCTTTTTCTGGCCTCGCTCTCGGGGCTGCTGGTGGGAATTTTTCTCATTCTCTGTAAAAAAAAGACCCTTAAATATGCCCTGCCTTTCGGTCCCTTCTTGAGCCTGGGCAGCTATATCGCCCTTTTCTGGGGGCCCGGCATCCTGGACTGGGTGGGATCGCTGTGGCGGCTGGCATGAAGAAAAGCTTTGTCGCTCTGATCGCCATCATCCAGGTTCTCGCCCTCTTCGTCTTCGTCAACATATATTCATTGGTCAAGAACCTTGAAAAAAGCGAGGTGGCCAACATCATCGCCGTCAGCGAGGCGCGGGCCGAACTGCATATCCTGAAAACGCAGAATCGGCAACCGGCCGTTGATCCGGCCGGTTTTTTCGACCAGATCATGCCCAGCAGCGGCGGTGAGGATTCGCAGCGGATCATCCAATCCGGGAATGACCAACAGCTGCTGCTCACCATGAAGCTCGACGCCAGGAGCGGCCTTCTGTTCAAGAAAACCATCCAATCTGCCCTGTTGCGGACTCTCCGCTCGCTGAAAAAGATCCTGGCCGGCCTGATTATTTTCCTGGGAGTTTTCATCATCGCCTGCGGCATTTACCTGGTATTTCAGCTGCGCGGAAAGGAATCGGCGAAACTGACCGACTCCATCTCCCCTTTCCAGGATTATCTGCTGGAGATAAAAAAATCGGAGCTGGAACTGAAGAGCCAGGTGGCGGCGCAGAGCGTTTCTTCCAGCAAAATCGAGGAGTTGAATAAAAGCATCATCAATACCATTCACCTGGCCGTAATCTTCACCGACGCGGCCGGGAAAGTCGAGCTGTTCAATCCCGCCGCCCAAAAATGTTTTTCCCGCAGCTTCGCCGCCGCGAAAAACAATCCCTTGAGCGACGTTTTACGCGATTATCCCGAACTCCCGGCCTTCATCAACCGCGCCGGCAAAAAGGATTCGGCCGAGATCGAAAGCAACGGACGGATTTTTTCGGTTGACGTGGTTCCGGTCGGCGAGTCCGGCTGCCTGGCCGTGATCCGCGATGTCAGCAAGGAGAGGAAGAGGGAAAAGATCCAGCGCCTGAACGCCAACCAGATGATGCTCGGCGAAATGGCCGCCGCGCTGGCCCACGAGATCCGCAATTCCCTGGGGGTCATCCTGGGCTACAGCAAAGCCATCCTGGCCGAACCTGAAAAAACGGGCAAGATCAACCGCGAAATCCATTTTTTGAGCGCCATGATGGAAAGTTTCCTGCAGTTTGCCAAGCCGGTGGAAAAGACCAAGCAGGTGAAGACAGCCCTGGGCCCAATCATTGCCGCCTGCGCGGCCGCCAACAGCCTGACCGCCGAGCTCCCGGAGCAAGACCTGCGGATCGAAAGCGACCCGCTGCTCCTGAACGTGATTTTTTCCAACCTGCTGCTCAATGCCAGCCAGGCCGGGGCCAAGCGCCTCAGGGTGGAATTCAGCCGAGACGAAAACGCAGCCATCACCATCCGCGACGACGGACCGGGAATTGCCGCAACGGTCAAGGACAAGATCTGGCTGCCGTTTTTCAGCACCCGCGACAAGGGAACCGGCATGGGCCTGGCCACGGTCAAAAAAATAGTCGGCACCCTGAACGGCGACATCCAGCTCATGAACCCTGGCAAATCCGGAGCCGAGTTCAGGATTGTGTTCTATAATTGACGAAATCGGTTCACGGCAGACGGTTGACGGTTTACGGGAAGAATAACAAAAAAAGAATCCCTATCTTTTTCTTTCCGTATACCGCAAACCGTACACCGTCTACCGATTTTTAAGGATCGCTTCGGCAATCGCAAGATCCTGCGGATACGTGATTTTGATATTTCCCGGGTCTCCTTCCACGGTCAGCACCGGGGCAAGCCGGTAGCGCAACACCAGCGAACAATCGTCGCCGGCCTCGCTGAAGCCTTCGCTTCTGGCCATTTCATGGGCTTGGCGGATGATCTTTGCCTTAAACCCCTGCGGCGTCTGGACCAGCCTGAGCTTGGCCCGGTCCAGGACGGCGCTGACCATGGCCTCTTCGTCGGTGCGGACGATGGTGTCCCCGGCAGGCAAAGCGGGCATGACCGCCATGGCGCCGGTCAATGCCTCCAGCACCCGACCGATGAGCGCGGGCCCTACCAGCGCCCGGGCAGCGTCATGAATAAGTATGTTTTCCGCAGCAGAAGGCGCCGCCATGATGCCGATATATGACGATTCCTGGCGGGTCTTGCCGCCGGCCAGGATCTCTTTCACCTTGGCCAAGCAGCCGGCGGCGACCGTTTCCCTTGCCAGCGGCAGCTGGGCGCCCGGGCAGACCAGGACGATGGCATCGATGCCCGGATGCCCCTGAAAATGTTCCAGGCATATCTCGAGCAGCGAGCGGCCGTTGATGATGCAAAATTGCTTCGGCAGCGCTTTCCCGAAACGCTCGCCCGAACCGCCGGCCAAGATCACTGCGATTGTGCTCATGAGTTCATTATAGACCAACCAGTTCCAGATTAAAAGAATGAACTTGGCGGACGGTACACGGTTTACGGTTTACGGTCCGAACCGTACCGAACTATTTTTTCGGGCAATTAGCCATTCTCTCCTCCCGTTCACCGTATACTGTCAACCGTCGACCGTAAACCAAATACCAGTACAAATCCTCAAGTTCACCCTGTATTTCCTGATGCAATTGCGGTATAATGGCTCAGGCAAACCCCTCATGAACAAATACAGGTTCCTTTTCACCGGCGGAGGCACCGGCGGCCATGTTTATCCCAATGTCGCCATTTACGAAGCCTTGAAAGAAAAATATCCGGACAGCGAATTCCTGTATGTCGGCAGCCGCAAAAGAAGTGAAGCCGGCATCATTCCGGCGCTGGCCCAGCCGATGAAATTCGTCACCGTTCCGACCCGGGGTTTGCCGCAAAACCTGAAAAGTTTCAAGAGCGTGATCGCCCTGGCCACCATCCTCCTGGGTGTTGTCAAGAGCTTTTTCATCCTGCGCAAATTCCGCGCCGACGTCGTCATCGGCAGCGGCGGCTACGTGGCCGCACCGGTGCTGCTGGCCGCCGCGCTTCTCAAGCAGAAGGTTTTTATCCACGAGCAGAATGCCGTCCCGGGGCGGTTGAACCTCTTCATCGCCCGCTTTGCCACCAAGATCGGCGTGGCCTTCCCCTCGACGGCCTACTTTTTCCCTTCCGACCGGGTCATCTGCAGCGGCTATCCCCTGCGCAAGGCCATCTTGTCGACCCCAGCGGAAAATACCCGCGCCAATTTGAACATCCCCGAAAAAAGCCGCGTCCTCTTCATATGCAGCGGCAGCATGGGCGCCCGGACCATCAACCGGGCCGCCGCCCGGATCATCCCGCGGCTGCTGGCCGACGACAACCTGTTCATCATCATGTCCACGGGCAAGGCCTACGGCAAGGAATACAAGGCCTACGACGATACGGTGAGGATCCTGGATCAGGAGGGCTGTCCGCCCGAAATAGCGGGCCGGCTGCTGGTGTGCGAGTATTTTGACAACATCGCCGAGATCTACGCCATTTCCGACCTGGTCGCTTCCCGGGCCGGAGCCGGCGCCATCAAGGAAATCACGGCCATGGGCTTGCCGGCCATCCTGATCCCCAAGATCAACCTTCCTGCGGATCACCAGATCCTGAACGCCCGCGAAGTGGAAAAAAGCGGCGGCGCCAGGATCCTCTATGAAGAAATCGACGGCCGGGGGAAAAATGGCGAAACCGTCCTGGCGCCGGACGCGTTATACAACCTCATCCAGGAATTGCTCAAGGGCGATGAGCCCCTGGCCGCCATGCGCAAGAACATCGGCCAGCAGGAGAAGCAGGACAGCACCGCCATCATCGTCGAGGCCATCGAAGCCATCAGCGGAGGAAAAAACCGCGAGTTGGAAAAGGAGCTGCGACTCTTCTACCTGCAATCGCTGGAAGATGAGCAAAATTTTGAGCTCGAATTCGACTCGACCACCATCGGCAACACGTTCTGGAGCGACATTCGCCTGGAAAACGTCTCCGGCGGCCGTTTCAGGTTCGAGATCACGTTTCTAAAATCCGATCAAAACGAGGCGATCATCCGCCGTCGCCGCGGGCGGCTCCGCCTCAATGAGCGGGACGTCGCCGGCTGGGCCGAGCTTCATGAGGACGACCGCATCGCCATCGACGGCCGGACTTTCATTTTTAAAAGCTTCCTGGAAAAAATCAAGACCGTCGACCGCCAGGCCGACAGGGCTGGCGCGGCTGCAACCACCGCTTCCCGGGGAAACGTACTGTCCAGCCTGGGCGGTTTCGCCCGCGCCGTGGTCAACGCCGCGATTTTCGGCGCCGGTAAAGCCGTGGATATTTTTTCCGCCGCCTGGGCCATCGCCGGTTTCCTGCGCCGGAGCGTTGGCGAGAACGCCTTGAAAAATATTTTCCTGCCGATCTTCCAGCGCCGCTTCCAGCGCGGTCCGCGCAAAAAAGCCTGGGAGGCCGCTTTGGTGATCGCCAATCTCACGCTGCTCTCCGCCCTGCTGCTCAGCGCGGCCGGGATGGTTTTCGCCGCCCCAATCGTCCGCTGGCTCCTCCCCGGCTTCCTGGCCAGGGGCATCAGCGCCGACGCCGTAACCATGACCCGCATCCTGTTTCCCTGCCTGTTCCTGGCCACCCTGGCGGTCATGCTGGCCACCACCCTGCAGGCATTCGGCAAATTCACGGTCGCCGAGTTCGCCACGGCCGTTTTTGCCCTGAGCTCGATAGCGGGAATGCTCCTGCTCCTGCAAGCCAACGGCCTGTTTGCCCTGGGCTACGGAATGATTGTCGGCGGCCTGCTGCAGATCCTCTTCCTGCTGTTTTTCGTGATGAAAACGCTCCGCCGGCCCGAGCTCGAGTTTACCTACCGGCCGCAGGTCAAATCCAGGAACGGTTCCACGCGCAAATATATTTCCCAGCTGCCGCGGCTGTGCAGCGATGCGTTTCTCGGCCGCAGCGCCGACCTGGTCGAGAAGTTCCTGGCCTCGTCTTTGGCCAGCGGCTCGTTGTCCTACCTGTATTTCGCCATGGAACTGTTCCGCCTCCCCTTGGTCCTCGTTTCGCAATCGGTCGACAAGGTCGTTTTCAAGGATTTTTCCGACCATACCGCCCTGTTCGAAAAAGACAAGACCAAGAAGCTTTTTATCGACGGCATCCGCATCAATCTTTTCCTGCTTGCCCCGGTGACCATCCTGGTCGTCTTCCTGGCAAAACCGCTGGTGGCGCTGCTGCTGGAAAGGTTCCACTTCAGCCCGCTGGCGACGGCCAACACCGCCCTGGCCCTGCAGTTTTATGCCATCGGCCTCGTCGGCTGGGGCATTCACTCCCTGACCGCCCGCATCTTTGCCGCGCGCCAGGACGGCCGGACTGCGACCCGGCTCAACTTTTTCATGCTGATCGTCCATGTCGCGTTGCTCGTCTTCCTGGTCAAGACGAGGCTTCGCTTCGCCGGCATTGCCCTGGCCGCATCGATCTCCTACCTTGTTTTTTCCTTAATCAGGGTCATCGTCCTGCGCCGCCAGTTGAACCGCGAGGGGATGCCGCTAAAGGGCGCTGAAATCATCGCCGCCGCGGTCAAGACGCTCAGCGCCTGCCTGCTGATGGTCATCGCCATCGTCGAAGCCAGATTCATCTTCAATCGCATCCATTTCAAATCGCCGGTGAGCGAAAACCTGATCCTGTGCATCTCTCTCGCCTTCATGGGCACGGCGATCTACTTCCTGGCATCGCTCCTCTTCAAGAACAGCGGCATCCTGGTCTTCAAGAAGAAGGGCAACGGCTCCGGCAACCGGGTGCCGGTCTCGCTCCTTTCGCCCTTCAAGTTCCTGGAAAGGGTCTCCGTAAATCCCGATTTTTTCAAGAACGAATACCGCTACAAAATAAACACCTACCTGGCCAATCCCGCCTGGGAGATCAAGAATGTCGGCATCAAGCTGATCGGGCTGTTCAAGGAAAAAGGCAAAGTCGCTTTTCTGGTCGACATGCTGTCCGCCAAAGGCGGAAACGGCTTCATGCGCCGCAACGCGCTGCAGGCATTGAAAGCGCTCAATGCCTGGAACCCCGAGATCAGGGAGCTGTTGCTGCGCTTGCTCAAGGACGGGTACTACGAAGTGCGGGTGGCGGCGCTGGATATCCTGGCGGAAAACATCAGCGCGGCCGAGTACGGGGATCTTAAACAAACGCTTTTCCGCAAGCTCGGCCGCGGCAAAATAGAGGAAAAAACGGCCGGCCTGCGCCTGATCGCCCGCAAGGGCGACGCCGGCGACCTGGCGCAGCTGAGCCCCCTGTACCTGAATAGCAATTCCCTGGTGCGCGAGGAATTGCTTGAGCTGCTCTACCTTTTCTACCGGCGCGGCCTGCTCAGCAACGCCGCCATCAAGGAGCACATCGAGCAGGTGCTGATCACCTCCAACCACCTGGCGCCGGAATTCAAGATCAAGTCCATCATCAATCGCATTTACCGGGAGATCGACCAACCATGATCGCTTGGCTCAGTGATTTCTTTTCCGACCAGACGGTGCACCGGCTGCTCAACTACGTTACCTTCAGGGCGCTGATGGCGGTGCTCACGTCGTTTTCCATCGGCATCCTGCTGGGGCGGCGGATCATCAACATCATCTACCAGCTGAATTTCCGCGACCGCGGTCGCGCCTACGGCGACATCTCGCCCAAGAACAAGGACGGGACGCCGACCATGGGCGGCCTGATCATCTTTTTCTCGCTGCTGATCTCGGTGCTGCTCTGGGGCAACTGGAAAAAAAATTCGCCGAATAACTTTTTCCTGGGCACGATCATTTTCACCGCCTTCTGGTTCACCGCGCTGGGTTTCTTCGACGATTACCTGAAGAATATCCGCGGCCACAGCGACCTGGGGCTGAACCGCAGCCTGAAGCTTTTCTTTCAGGCCCTGTTCGGCTTGATCCTGGCCCTGCTGGTCCTGCCCCACGCGTCATCGCCCTTCGCCCCGGAGATCGCCACCAAGCTGTTCATCCCATTTTTGAAAACACCCATCCTCGACCTGGGCATCTTCTACTACCCGTTCATCATCCTGACCATCATCGCCATCGCCAATGCCATCAACTTCGCCGACGGGCTGGACGGACTGGCCACGGTTCCCTCGGCCCTGGTGATCGCGGTGTACATCGTCTTCGCCTACATCATCGGAAACTTCAAGGTGGCCAAGTACCTCTGGTTCCCTTTCATCAACGGCGCGGGCGAGCTGGTGGTGGTGCTGGCGGCGCTGGTCGGCGCCCTGGCCGCGTTCCTGTGGTTCAACGCCTACCCGGCGGAGATCTTCATGGGCGATACCGGGTCGCTGTTGCTTGGCGGCGTCATCGGCACCTCGGCCGTGCTGCTCAAGCAGGAGCTGCTCTTCCTGATCGCCGGCGGCATTTTCGTCATCGAATTTTTGTCGGTTTTCATCCAGGACTACATCGGCATCAAACTGCTCAAGCGGCGCATCTTCTACCGCGCCCCCATCCACCACACCTACCAGTTCCTGGGCATCGCCGAGTCGAAGATCGTCATCCGCTTCTGGATCCTGGCGGTCATTTTCACCCTGATCAGCCTGATCAGCATCAAACTCCGTTAAGCTTATGGAGCCAGCACCATGCATCACCAACTTTGGGTCTGGATAGTCTTCAACCTCTTCATCTTCCTGCTGCTGGCGCTGGACCTGGGGGTATTCCAGAGGAAAGCCCATGCCGTCAAGCTCAAGGAGGCCCTGCTGCTCAGCGCCTTCTGGATCGGCATCTCCCTGATCTTCAACGTCTTCGTCTACTTCTGGCTCGGTTCCAAGCCGGCGCTGGAATTTTTGACCGGCTACCTGATCGAGAAGTCGCTGAGCGTGGACAACTTGTTCGTCTTCTACCTGCTGTTCAACTACTTCAAGGTGCCGGCAGCCAACCAGCACAAGGTCCTCTTCTGGGGCATCCTCGGGGCGCTCGTCCTGCGCTTCCTTTTCATATTCGCCGGCGTCACTCTCATCCACCGCTTCCACTGGACGATCTACCTGCTGGGCGTTTTCCTGATTATCTCGGGCATCAAGATGGCCTTCCAAAAAGACAGCGAAGTCCATCCCGAGCGCAACCCGGTCTTGCGCCTCTCGCGGCGGCTGATCCCGGTGACCAAGGACTACCACCGCGGTCAATTTTTTGTGCGCGGCGCCGGCCGTAGGCTGGCCACGCCGTTGTTCATCGTCCTGCTGGTGGTGGAAACCACCGACATCATGTTCGCCGTCGACTCCATCCCGGCCATCCTGGCCATCACCCTCGACACCTTTATCGTCTACGCTTCCAACGTGTTCGCCATCCTGGGCCTGCGCGCGCTCTACTTCGCGCTGGCCGGCGTGATCGAGCTGTTCCACTACCTCCACTACGGGTTGTCGCTGATCCTGGTTTTCGTCGGCGTCAAGATGCTCATCAGCGACCTCTACAAGATTCCGACGCCGATCGCCCTCGGGGCGGTGGGGCTGATCCTGACCCTTTCCATCGTCCTTTCCCTGCTGCTGCCGCCGAAGCCCAAGGAGCCGTGCGACGCGCAAAGTTCCAAGTGACGCGTAATGAGTGACGAGCAAAGATAAAAATAAAATCCAAATTCCAAGCACCAAATCACAAACAAGCACCAAATTCCAATAACCAAAATGAAGGCGCCAGGTGATTCCTAGGTCCAGAATTTGTAAGGGTTTGATTAATCAAACCCCTACCTGCCTTTGTTTTTTTCCTCATTTTGGACATGGGTATTTAGAAATTGGAATTTTATTTGGAATTTGTGATTTGTTATTTTGATCCCTATATCACTGGGCACTTGTCACTCATCACTTAGTCCAGGCATTCCGAATCACTTGATTTAAGGTCAATTCTGCGCTACAATCACCTCTCATGAAAAACCCATTCAAGCGCAAACCCAAAGTGAAAAAGGAACGCACCGTCTCGGTCGGCCGCGAGTACTTCGAACTGGTGGTCGAGACCCTGATCTACGTTTTTTTCGTCAATACCTTCCTGCTGCAATCGTTCGTCATCCCCACCGCATCCATGGAGAAAACCCTGCTCATCGGCGACCATCTGCTGGTCAACAAAGTCGCCTACTCGCGCTCCACCAGCAAGCTGGAAAACCTGCTGCTGCCCAAGATCACCATCCGGAGGGGGATGATCGTCACCTTCAAGGCCCCGCCCGACATGGACAAGGAATACGTCAAGAGGGTGATCGGCCTTCCCGGGGACAGGCTGCGCATCGTCAACAAGCAGGTGTACATCAACGGCCGCCCGTTGAGCGAGCCCTACGTCAGCTTCAAGAGCGTGGATTACGGCGCGGAATTTCCGCCCCGGAACTACTATGACTGGTACTTCCAGTTTCCCTACGAATTGCGCCAAACCGTCCAAAACGGCGACGGCAGCACCGACTATGTCGTCCCGGCCCGCCATTACTTCTGCATGGGCGACAACCGCGACAACTCCTTCGACTCGCGCTTCTGGGGCCCGGTGCCGTTCGACTACATCGTGGGCAAGCCCTGGCGCATCTACTGGTCCTACCAATCCAACTCCGACGAATA
>JAPKZL010000155.1 GCA_026393795.1 Candidatus Aminicenantes bacterium
GCTCAGGCGCTGCGGGCCGTGGCCATGGCCCGCGACGCCGGCTTTGCCAACGTCAGCATCGACCTGATCATCGGCCTGCCCACGCAGACTGAAAAAAGCATGGCCTTGAACTTCGCGGCTATCCAGGCGCTGAATCTCGCCCATGTCTCGGTCTATATTCTGGAGGGGGTTCCCCGCCCGGGCAGCGGCGACCGCGACGCCCGCCTCTATACTCATGCGCGCCGGGCGCTCGTGGCGCTCGGTTTCGAACACTACGAGGTTTCCAACTTCTGCCGCCCCGGCAAGGCCTCCAAGCATAACCTGAAATACTGGCGCATGGAGCCTTACATCGGCCTCGGCCCCTCGGCCGCCGGTTTTCTGGCGGGTCGGGATTATCGCAATCATGCCGATTTAAAAAAATATTATGCCCCCCTGGAGCAGGTAAAACTTCCGCAAACAAGGACCAAACAAATGGACCCGGCCAAGCGGCGGATCATCACCGGCCTGCGTCTGCTCAGCGGTATTCCGGCTTCGGCTTTCAAGTCTTTTTCTGCTCCCACCGACTTTTTACTTTCCGAGGGTTTTCTCATCCACCGCGGTCCCAACATCGCCGTGCCGCCCGAGAAAATTTTGCTGTTGAACGAAATTTTGGGCTATTTCATATAATATTTTTTTCAGACCGCTCAAAAAAACAGATGAAGTAAGTGCCTCGTCTCAGACGCCGGGCGAGCGCCGGGAACGGAGCGACATCACAGCCACGGAGCCGAATGCGATTCCATAAGCAGCCAGGCCGGTCCAGTAAGAGACGGAGATGCCCCAGCTCAGGGACAAGACCACAGCCAACACCGAGGCGAACACCGAGGCGGCGCCATTGATCCCCCAGTACCAGGGAGCCAGGTGCGGCGAATGGCGATGGGCCAGGTTCATGCCCATGGGAAAGGCCATGCCCATGAAAATCCCCTGGGCAAAAAGCAGACCCACGGCGACAAGAATCCGCAGCGGCGTGGTTGCGCCCCGAAAAGCGTGCAGCAGCGCCGGCGTGATCAGGCCCAAGACCAGCAGACTCAACAGCAAAAGAGAGAAAAGGCGAATCGTTTTCCTGGCAGAACGCTCGGCACCCATTCGCCCACTTACAAAACTGCCCAGGCTGCTGGCCAGTAGGAGCGAAAAAAGAACCACCGTTAGGCTGTAGCTGGGATGTCCCAGAAACACGGCCAGTCGTTGCATCTGGGAAATTTCGACCAACATGAAACCGCTGCCGATGCAAGTGAAAAAAGTGAAAAAAGGAACCGTCCCGCGAAAGTTCAAGCGCCGGGAAGTTAGAAAAAGCGGGACAACAATGCACAAGACGACCAATACAAAGATGATGATAAGCAAGTCGGCCAGTATCATAACGGCCTTGAGATTGACCTCGATGATCGGGTCCAGGTATTTCTGTTTCCAAACGTCCCGCCAACGAAGCATGTTGAAAAAAAACGGGCTTTCATCCGTCGGCGCTTGGATATTCAACGGATAAGCGGCGACGAACCCGGAGGCCTCCCGGGCCGAAGTCAACTTGGCGAAATCGCCGTTCACGGCCTCCGCCGGTGACAAAGCCAGCTGGAAACCCATGCGCGCGCAGACTCCCTTGATCGAGGCGATTTCTTCTTCCGTAAACGGCGCCCGACTTAAAAGCATGGTCGCCAGACCCGGTGGCACATTCACCGGCCTGCGGACATTCATTCGCGCGATCATGATGTGCCGGCGGGGATCCGCTACACCCTCCTGCCTCAGCGCCGCGGCGGCCAGGGAGGTCAGGCGATACATTTCCCCGGGCATGCCTTTGGCAAACCAGCGGGAGACGGAAAGAATGCCTCTGGGGCTGAGTCGTTCGAAAAAAACCTTCCAGGCCTCCACCGTATACAGGGAGTTTTCTGCCAGCACGAAAGCACCGGCGGCCGTGGCGGACCACGTATCGATCAAGGATATCTGGATGATGTCAAAGCGTTCGCGACTCCGGGTGAGGTAGGACCGGGCCTCGTCGTTGACAAAACGGACGTCGCTGCGGCGGTCCAGGTGGCCGGTGAAATCGCCAAAGCGGCGGTTGACCGCCCGGATGATATCGCCATTAATCTCCACGCCCAGGACACTATTTTGACCGAAAGCAAGCGCCGAGAGGATGTCGCGTCCGCCGCCGGTTCCGACCACAAGCACTTTGGCCCGGGAGCGAAGGTAATGGACCAGGTTGGTGATGTCATATTTCAGGTACTGCAGCTTGTCAAAGCTGCCGTCAAACTGGGTGAGCATCG
The DNA here is from genome assembly GCA_026393795.1 of Candidatus Aminicenantes bacterium. Classification (NCBI taxonomy): domain Bacteria; phylum Candidatus Aminicenantota; species Candidatus Aminicenantota bacterium. The sequence continues at coordinate 2,268 of JAPKZL010000155.1, forward strand.
TACTGGCCGCGGCATCGATATCCAGATAGAGCTGTTGCACCGGTACGAAATCCGGGCTGCGCTCACTCAAGCCCCATCCCACAGGCTGGAGCATGGGCTGCCGGCGTACGGCCACGCGGGCATAGGAACTCCATTTTTCGTATACCAGGGCCGGTTCGCGAATTCCCTTGACCCTGCGGATGGAAAAAAGCCTGGTCTCGGGAACGGCCAGCACGGCATTGTAAACGATCAGGGCGATGAAAATTGCGCCGACGGCCGCGGCAAGCCGGCGCATCTTCACGGCCCCTGCCTCCAGCGCGAACAAAAAAGCCCCCATCGTGGCCAGGAAAGCGACAAAAATGACCGACGTCGGGCCATCCAGCACGCCCAGGATGAAATACAAGAGGAAAGAGCCGACGGCCGCGCCGGCCAGATCGGCCGCATACAGTCTGTGGATATGGGCGGGAAAGCGAGTGAGGGCGATGGTCACGCAAATGCCGCTAAAAAAGAACGGCAGGGAAAGCGCGGCAAAAGTGGCCGCCACCGAGGCCAACCCCGCCAGGCACATTTGCGGCTGGAAAGGTACAAGGAGATGGACGAGAAAAGCCGCGAGTGTGGCGAGGGCGAAAAAAAGTGCATGGCGTGACATCTGCCTTATGGCGTGCGCCTGCGGAAAACGGCTGGGTAGGAGGTAAACCGCGACGGCCCCGGCGGTCATGCCGAACATGGCGATCGAGATGGCCATGAACGCGAAGTGGTACCACATGGTGACGCTGAAAATTCGTGTCAGCAGGATTTCCAGCATCAGGGTCGACAGGGTTACCATGAACAACCCGCCATACATTTTTTTGCCCATCTTTTCTTTCGACTCCATTTTTTATGCCGCAAACTCCCCGCCGCAATTGGTAATCCAAAGGTGATCCGCGGCCGTGCAGCCCGGACCATGCGGTTGCTTACATTTTATTCAAAATGACATTTTAAGGGAAAATGGATGTGGTTTCAACAGAGGGAAATTTTTATGGGCAGTCGCAAATGCCTGCGCGGGTTATTTAAGCGCAAGCGGGTCGGGGCTGGGTTGACCTCGGTTGCTGCAATCGGCCACCAGGCGCAGGTAGCTGGCGGGCGGACGGGGGATGTGGATACCGATCTCGCGCGGCTTGCTGGCGAGCTCGCCGGAATACTCGCTCGTCCAGCGCACCACCCCGTCCAGGGAGATCGATTCCTGGCCGTCGGCCAGCGCGATGTGCACCTTGCGAAAGAGCGACGGGCGCTGCATGGTCTGGATGCCGATGCCATGCTGCGAAACATCCTGGACGAAGCCGGGGTGCCTCTCGTCGCCGCATTTGCAGATCACCAGCTTGCGGAACAGGATGCGCTTTTCATCTCTTTTTTTGATCATGGCCATCCCCCCTATTTCCTACCCAATACTATATTCAAAAATCGGAAAAAATCAACCGCTTCAGGATTTTTCGCCTATTTTCAGGTCCCGGCCCTCGATGAAAGCGGGTTTGGCGATGCCGAAAGCGGCGAGCACGGTCGGGGAAATGTCGATCAGTCCGGGATCTTTTTCGGCGATGCGGCGGTTGCAGAAGAAAACTCCCGGGATCTGGTCGCGGGTAAAGGCATGGTCGCCGCTCCACATGCGGGTGTTGTCGGAAAACAGATCCTCGCCGACGTAGTTGACCGCCGATTCCCAGGAAACGCGGTAACCTATGGCATAGCCGACCACTTCCCTCTTCAAGGCCTCGGCCTCGGCCCCGGGGTTGACGATGCCGCTCTTCTCGCGGCCCCTGAGGTTGAGGAAGATGCCGTTCAGGCCCTGGCCGAAGGCGCGCGAGCGGCTCCAGTCGACGTCGGCATACCACTTGCCGCTGGTCTTCTTGCCGTCCCGGAGCACCAGGTAGCCCTCCTGGTGCAGCCAGGTGTTCAGATTGAAACCGCGGTTGAAGGCATTGAAGCCATGGTCGGAAACGACCATCAGCAGATCGTCCGGGCCCATTTTTTTGAAAAGCCGCGCCATCAAGTCGTCCATGGCCCGGTAGCTCTCCAGGATGGCGTTGCGCACGATTTCCTTTTGGCTCGGCCGCGGCGCCGATGAACCCGAATCGGGCAAATAGCGCCAGAACATATGCTGGATGCGGTCGGTGGTCTCAAAGACCTGGATGATCAGGCCGTCCCGGATCTTGTCCAGGGTGCTGAAAAAGATCT
>JAPKZL010000156.1 GCA_026393795.1 Candidatus Aminicenantes bacterium
CTGGTGCCGGAAATAGTCGAAACGAGCAAAAAGTTCGCCAAGGAATCGGGAGGTTCGTTCACGATCAGCCATGATATGAAGGAGGCCTTCAAGAACGCCGATGCCGTCTATCCCAAGAGCTGGGCTCCTTACTGGGTCATGCAGAAAAGGACGGATCTGATGTACAACAATGACCAGAAAGGATTGCAGGAACTGGAAAAAGAATGTCTGGCTCAAAACGCCAGGCATAAGGATTGGCTTTGCGACGAAGAATTGATGAAAACGACCCGCAACGGCAACGCCCTTTATCTTCACTGTCTCCCTGCCGACGTGCAGGGTTTGAATTGTCTGGAGGGTGAAGTGACCATGAAGGTCTTTGAAAAATACCGCATCGAGACATATAAGGAAGCGCGCTACAAGGCTTTCATCATTGCCGCCATGATCATGACCTGCTGTTTCCGGGATCCCGTCTCGCTCATTGACAAGTTGTTCAGGGAAAACTTCAGCCGCGCCGGCTAAACCTTGCGCTTCATTCGCGCAAAGTCGGAATTGCATTAAACCAGACCCTGTTTTTCTTGCCAATTGTATTGACATTTTTTCAGATTCTTCGCAAAATACCAGGATGGGGATAGCCGTAACACATGGATAGCATCACTGGATGCGGGGCTAAAGCAAACCATTATCAAGGAGAAAGCGCTATGGCCGGCAAAAAGAAAACGGTAAAAGCTGAGGCAATCGATTTGCAGGGTCGCGATGTCATCACCACGCAGGAATTTTCAGTGGCTGAACTCGAGGCCATTCTGACTCTCGCCTTTGAAATGAAAAAAAACCGCTACTGCGAGCGGCATGCCAAACTGATGCTGCGGCAGACTTTCACGATGTTGTTCTACAATCCGTCGCTGCGCACCCGCCAAAGCTTCGAGGCGGCGGCCACCGAGCTGGGCGGCCACGCCCAGTTTCTGGAACCCAAGGCCATGCGCCTCAAGAGCGTCAGCGGCAAGAGGGATGCGGCGGGCGAAAGCATCCATGACGCGGCCAAGGTCATCGCCCGCTACAGCACCGGAATGGGGATTCGCATACTCGAAGACTCCGTGGACAAATACGGCGACGGCAACTGGGTGTTGCGGCAATACGCCAAGTTCGCCGACATCCCGGTTCTCAACATGGCCGACGATATTTACCATCCCTGCCAGGGGCTGGCCGACAACATGGGCATGCGGCTGAATGTGGCGAAGGGTGAAAGTACCAGGGGCAAGACGCTGCTGCAGACATGGGCGTCGGGAAAACTCGCCCGTTCCTACTGTTCAGTGCATGAGTCGCTGCTCATCAACTCGCGGCTCGGGATGAACGTCCGCCTGGCGTTTCCTAAAGGGTACGAACTGCCGGATACCCAGGTCCTCGGCGCGGTCAAGGAAAACTGCAGGCAGGCGGGGACGACGTTTGAGATCGTCAACGACCCGGTCGCCGGCTACGAAGGCGCTGACTACGTCTATTCCCGCAATTGGTTCGGGCCCGACTTCTATCAGATCGGCAAGGATGCCGAAATCGCGCGCGCCAGCGACCCGAAGTACAAGGACTGGATCTGCGACGAGCGCCGGATGAGGATCGCACGACCCCATGCCAAGTTCATTCACCCGATGCCGGTCGATGAGGAGCACGAAGTCACGCCGGAAGTGAATCGCGGACCGCGCTCCATCATCATGGATATAGCCGAATGCCGCTTGCACGTGCAAAAGGCGCTGATGGCCATGACCATCGGCGGGGTGAAAATGCAGGGCGGCAAGATCATCTGGCCGAAAAAATAAAACGACGAACACCGTCAAGGATAGCAAGAATCCCATGAAGAAAATTGTAATCGCGATCGGCGGCAATTCATTGATTCCTTCCGGTCAGAGAGGCTTCATCGAAGAGCAGAAAGAGGCTTCTTACGAAACGTGCGAACATATCGCCGATATGATCGGCGCCGGCCATCAATTGGTCATCGCGCACGGCAACGGCCCGCAGGTCGGCAACATCCTCCTGCGCAACGATGCGGGCGAGCAGATCCACGGCATTCCGCAAATGCCAATGGACATCTGCGGCGCCGATTCACAGGGCGGGATCGGCTATATGCTGTCGCAGGCGCTGATCAATGTCCTCCGCGCCAAGAAAATAAAAAAGGGCGTCGTCACGGTGATCACGCAGTGCGTCGTCGACCGCAACGACGAGGCATTCAAGAATCCGCGCAAGCCGGTCGGTCCATTCTACAAGGCCGATCAGGTCGAGCAGAAAAAGAAAACCAATCCCAGCTGGACCCTCATCGAGGACGCCGGCCGCGGGTACCGCCGCGTGGTCGCTTCGCCTATTCCGGTGCGCATCGTCGAACAGCCGGCGATCGAGACCCTGGTCCATAGCGGGCAGATCGTCATTGCCGTCGGCGGCGGCGGCATCCCCGTGATCGAAAAGGAGAACGGGGACCTCGAGGGAGTTGCCGCGGTCATCGACAAGGACAATGCGTCGTGCGTGCTGGCCCACAATATCAAGGCCGATATCTTCATGATTTCGACCGATGTGCCCCAGGTTTTTATCAACTACAAGAAGCCGGACCAGCGGGGGCTCAGCCAGATGACCGTCAGCGAAGCGAAAAAATATCTGGCCGACGGGCAATTTGCCAAGGGCTCGATGGAACCGAAGATCAAGGCGAGCATCAGATTCGTCGAGAGCGGCGGCGAGATGGCGATCATCACCAATCCGCAGTCACTGATGAAAGCGCTGAACGGTCAGGCGGGGACGCGAATAACCAAAGGTTAGACGGTTCGCGGCAACACTCGGCCCGGACTCAGCCAGGATAGAGTGGAGGATAGAATGGCGCTCAGGCATGTTTTGGGATTGAAATGCACCGTCTGCGGCAGGGAGCATACCCTCAGGGAAACCCGCTATACCTGCAATGCCTGCCAGAGCAATACCGAAGTCATCTATGATTATGAACTCATTAAAAAGAAAATCAGCCGCAAGAAACTCGCGCGCCATCGCGATTACTCGGTCTGGCGGTACGCTCCGTTCTATCCGCTGGCGTCACTCAAACTGATTCCGCCGCAGCAGATCGGATGGACTCCCCTGTATCACGCTGCCCGGCTGGGCGGGCCGATCGGTTTACCCAATCTTTACGTTAAGGACGACGGCCGGAATCCGAGCGCGTCGTTCAAAGACCGGGCTTCGAGCGTGGCATTGGTACGCGCCCTCGAGGATAAGGCGAAATTAATCTGCGGCGCATCGACGGGCAATGCCGCTTCTTCTCTTTCCTGCCTCGCTGGCGGGATAGGTTTTCGCACCATCATTTTCGTTCCGCAGTCCGCCCCTCCCGCCAAGATCGCCCAGATCATGGCCTTCGGGGCCGAGATCATTATGGTCAAGGGAAACTACGACCAGGCATTCGATCTTTGCCTGCAGGCGACAGCCGAGTTCGGCTGGTACAATCGCAATACCGGTTTCAATCCGTTCACGCGCGAGGGGAAAAAGTCGTGCTCGTTTGAAATCTGCGAACAGCTTGGTTGGAAGGTTCCCGACTGGGTCTTCGTTCCCGTCGGCGACGGCAACATCATCAGCGGCATCTGGAAAGGTTTCCGCGACCTGAAGGCGGTCGGGCTTATTGACCGTCTGCCGAAACTCGCCGGGGTCCAGTCGGCGCAGAGTTCCGCCATCGCCGACGCGGTTGCCCGCGGCGGGGGATTGATCCCGATCCGCGCCACCACGATTGCCGATTCCATTGCGGTGGATCTCCCCCGTGACGGGGCGATGGCCGTTCGCGCCATCAGCGAATCGGGCGGGTCGGCGGTCAAAGTCGATGACAAGGAAATTCTCGCAGCGATCGGGACCGTGGCCCGCGGCTGTGGCGTCTTTGGCGAGCCGGCCGGGGTCACCGCCTACGCCGGGGTCGAAGCATTGGCCAGGCAAGGCAGGCTCAAGGCCGACGATCTCTGCGTCGCGATCATCACCGGCAACGGGCTGAAGGATGTTGCCTCGGCCGCCAAGGTCGCGGGTTCGCCCAGCATCATCGAACCGACCATGGACGAACTCAAGAAACTCTACACAAAGAGCGGAGAAAGGAAGTAATTCAATTGTAAACTTTCGTTTCCGTCCATGCTCCCGCTCCAGGTTGCGTGGCGCTCCCTGCCAGGAAGAAATAAACCAAGGCGGCTGCCGGGAAATTTTGACTTTTATACTGTAAGCACCTATAATGAGGCCCTTGTTTTCCTGAAACGCATGCAAAAAAACCGATGGGATGGGGACAAAAAACAAAAATGAAAAAAAATTCCGAGGCAAAAGATAATTTGTACCTGACCGACGCCCAGCTGAAGGCCGAGTTCGCCAAGTGCGAGTTCTGCCAGGAGAAGCCGTGCAAGGACAAATGCCCGGCCGACTGCTCGGCCGCAGACTTCATCATGGCGGCGAAGGTCTTCGCTGCCTCGGACATCAGGCGCTCGGCGGCGCAGATCATGAAGAACAATCCCCTGGGCGGTATCTGCGGCCTGGTATGCCCCGACAAGTTCTGCATGGCCGGCTGCGTGCACAAGAAATTCGACGCGGCGGTCAACATCCCGGCCGTGCAGGCGACCATCATCAGGAAAGCGCGCGAGCAGGGCGGCATCCCCGCCTTCGCCAAGGCGAAAGCCAACCACAAGAAGGTCGCCGTCGTCGGCTCGGGCCCGGCCGGCCTGGGCGCGGCCGCCGTCCTTGCCCAGCAGGGCTATAAGGTCGACATCTTCGAAAAGGAAAAAGTCCCCGGCGGCACCTGCAGCTGGATTCCCGACTTCCGCCTGGATAAGGAGATGCTGGCCCAGGACCTGGAGTTCGCCGTTTCACTGGGCAACGTGGCGGTTTTTCTCAAGTCCAATGTACGCGATCCCGAAACGCTGTTAAAAAAAGGCTATGACGCGGTCCTGGTCGCGGCCGGGCTGACCGTACCCATCCGCCTCGGTCTGAAAAACGAAGAGCTGGCCGTCGTTGGCCTGGATTATTTGAAAAATCCCCGGAAATACAAACTGTCGGGCCGGGTGGCGGTCGTCGGCGGCGGCGCCGTTGCGGCCGACTGCGCCATGGTGGCCAAGGCCAACGGAGCGGCCGGGGTGGAGCTGATCGCCCTGGAAGCGATCGGCGAGATGCCGCTCACCGCCAGGGAGATGGGCGAGCTCCTGGAAAACGGCATCGAAATCTCGGGCCGGACCAAGGTCACCGCCATTCACAAACGGAGCGGCCGGATCGGCGAGCTGGAAACGATGAAGGTGGCGCTGCCGCCGAAAACAACGTTCAGCCCGGCGGCGGTCAGGGAAGTACCGGGAACGGAGCAAACGCGGAAGGACCTGGCTGCGGTCATCATCGCCATCGGCGCCCGCGCCGCCAGGCGCACGTCCGCCAACCCGGCGGTCTTCGTTGCCGGCGACTGCGTGAACGGCCCGACCACGGTGGTGGAAGCGGTCGCCGCCGGCAAGAACGCCGCCCTGGAGATCGACGCCTGGCTGCATCATTTGCAGCCGTCCGCGGTTCCCGGCAAGGTCAAGAGCGTCGTTACGCTGCGCGGCTATGTTGCGGCCCCGGTCTCCCTAGAGAGCGACTTTTTCGGCCGGAAGATATCGACCCCCTTCCTGCTCTCGGCCGCCCCGCCCAGCGACGGCTTCGAGCAGATGAAAAAAGCCTACGAGGCGGGCTGGTCGGGCGGCATCATGAAGACCGCCTTTGACAGCGTCCCCATCCATATCCCGGGCGAATACATGCATGCCTTCAACGAGCTGACCTACGGCAACTGCGACAACGTCTCGGGCCATGCGCTCGACCGCGTCTGCCGCGAGGTCGACCGCCTGGTCAAGCTCTATCCCGACCGCCTGACCATGGCCTCGACCGGCGGCCCGGTAACGGGAGACGACGAGAAGGACAGATCGGCCTGGCAGGGCAACACGCGCAAACTCGAGAATACCGGCGTCATGGGCATCGAGTACAGCCTCTCCTGCCCGCAGGGCGGCGACGGCAGTGAGGGCGACATCGTCTCGCAGAACGCCGCCCTGACCGCCAAGATCGTCGAATGGGTCCTGGTCGGCGGAAGTCCCTACGTGCCGAAGCTTTTTAAGCTCACCGCGGCGGTGACCTCCATCGCGGCAATCGTCAACGCCATCAAGAAGGTCTTGGCCCGCCACCCCGAAAAAAAGGCCGGCATCACCCTGGCCAATACATTCCCGACCCTTGCTTTTCGGCCTGGAGCCAAGCCCGAGTGGGAAGAGGGAGTCATCGTCGGCATGAGCGGTGCTGGCGTCACCCCGATCAGCAACCTGACCCTGGCCTCGGTGGCCAACCTGGGCGTGACCGTCTCGGGCAACGGCGGGCCAATGGATTACCGGGCGGCGACCCATTTCCTGGCCCTGGGCGCCCGCACGGTGCAGTTCTGCACCATCGTCATGAAGCACGGCTACGGCATTTTCAACGACCTGGTCAACGGTACGAGTTCGCTGATGAAGGAACGGGGCATCGCGTCGATGGACAAGCTGATCGGCATCGCCCTGCCGTACCCGGTCATTGATTTCATGGGCCTCTCGGCCGAGAAAAAGATCTCCAGCTGCGACGGCGGTCTGTGCCTGAGCTGCGGCAACTGCGGCCGCTGCCCGTACCAGGCGATCACCCTGGACGAGGAAAAGCACCCGCTCACCGATGCGGCCAAGTGCATCGGCTGCAGCATCTGCGTCCAGAAGTGCTTCTCGGGCGCCCTGTCCATGCGCGAGCGCACGGTCGAGGAAAAGGCGGCGCTCAAGGAAGATTGACGAGCAAGGAAGACAACGGAGGCATCCATGCATAATCTGGTATTCAACGGCACGGTGGTCACGCCGGCCAAGGTCATCGCCAACGGCGCGATCCTCTATGGCGACGGCGTCATCGAGGCGGTCGGCAGGGAAAAGGACGTGCGGGCGCGTTTGGCCAGGAGCCACAGCGGAAAGGCCAAGGTGAAAACGATCGACGCCAACAACGGGATCATCATGCCCGGCTTCATCAACGCCCACCACCACCTGTACTCGACCTTCGCCCGCGGCATGGCCATTCCCGGCGTCCCGGCTAAAAACTTTACCCAGATCCTGGAAAAGCTCTGGTGGAAGCTCGACAACGAGCTGACGACCGAGGACGTCTATTTTTCCGCCCTGGTGCCGCTGTTCGAATGCGTGCGCAACGGCGTGACCACCATCGTCGATCACCACGAGTCGCAGGGGCTGCAGATCGGCGTGCTCGACATCCTGCGCCAGGCGGTCGAACGGACGGGGATCCGCGCCGCCCTCTGCCTGGGCACCTCCGACCGCTATCACAAGGGCTGGGAAGGGGTGGTCGAGAACGCCCGTTTCCTCGACCAGCTGCGCCGCAAGCCCAGCCGGCTGGTGAGCGGCATGGTCGGCCTGCACGCCGCCTTCACCGTCAGCGACGAAACGCTGGCCGCCTCGGTCGCCGTGGCCGAGGAATACGGGGCCGGCCTTCACGTTCACTGCGCCGAGGACCTGGCCGATCAGAAGGATTCGCTGAAAAAATACGGCATGCGCGTGGTGCCGCGGCTGAAAAAATTCGCCGCCCTGGGCAAAAAGACCCTGCTCGTTCACGGCGTCCACATCGATGAAAAGGAGATGGAGCTCATCCGCGCCAGCAACAGCCGCGTGGTCCACAACCCCGAGAGCAATATGAACAACGCCGTCGGCTGCGCCGATGTCCTGCGCATGATGAAGAAGGGGATCACGGTCGGGCTCGGCAGCGACGGCATGTCGTCGGATATGCTCGCCCAGATGCGCTGCGCCTACCTGCTGCAGCGCCACGACCAGCGCGACCCGCGCCTCGCCTTCGCCGAAGCGCCGGCCATGCTGCTGGGCAACAACGCCGTTATCGCAGGCCAGCTGTTCGGCAAAAAATTGGGCAAGCTGGCGGTCGGTGCCCCGGCCGACATGGCCATTTTGGACTATGTGCCGCCGACGCCGCTCGCCGCTGACAATTTCCTCGGCCACCTGCTCTTCGGCATGGTCGACGCCGCCGTCGACACGGTCATCTGTGACGGCACGATCCTGCTGCGCAACAAAAAATTCGTCACCATCGACGAGGAGCGGATCTGCGCCCGCTCGCGCGAGCTGGCAGCGAAGTTCTGGAAGAGGATAGCCTCGGCCTGAGCCGAGTACTCCCATGTGCGAATACGCCTTCAACGAACACGTCAAGGAGTGGCCGGTCTGGCCCGGGGCGGACTATGATTTTTTTAAAAATTCCGGCATGCTGGACTTCCACCGCTCCCTGCCGGGCTATGCCCCCACGCCCTTGCGTGAACTCCCTTCCCTGGCCTTCCGTCTCGGTTTGGGCGCCATTTTCGTCAAGGACGAGTCGCAGCGCTTCGGCACCAAGGCCTTCAAAGCCCTGGGCGCCTCCTACGCCATCTACCGCTTTTTGAAAAAGCAGTGGCAAGCGCGTTTCCAGTCGCCCTTCACCCCGGCCGCTTTTCAGGACCGGGAGATCCTGGCCAAGCTGGGCTCCTTCACCTTCTGCGCCGCCACCGACGGCAACCACGGCCGGGCCGTGGCCTGGACGGCCAAGCAGCTCGGTCAGAAGGCGGTCATCTACATGCCGGCCGACTCGGTGCCGGCGCGGGTGGCGAGCATCCGCAGCGAGGGGGCCGCGGTGGTGCTGGTCGAACGGACGTTCGACGGTTGCGTCGAGCGCTGCGCCGCGGACGCGGCGGAAAACGGCTGGCAGGCCGTTTCCGACACCGCCTATCCCGGCTACCGCGAGATCCCGGGCTGGATACTCCTCGGCTACACCTCCATCTTCGCCGAGTTGGAGGGGATCCTGCACGAGCCCGACCGGGCCGACGTCGACGCCGTCATCCTGCCGGCCGGGGTCGGCGGGTTGGCCGCCGCCGGCGCCTTCTACTACGCGAAAAACTACGGGGCGAACCGGCCGTTCCTCGTCTGCGTCGAACCGCTCTCCTCGGACTGCTTCCTGGAGTCGGTGCGCTTCGGCAAGGGCAACGCCGTGCCCACGCGCGGCAAGCAGACCTCGATCATGGCCGGCCTGAACTGCGGCGTCCCCTCGCCGCTGGCCTGGCCGATCGTGCGCGACGTCTTCCATTTTTTCATCGCCATCGGCGACAAATACGCCGAGAACGCCATGCGCCGCTATTTTCACCCGCTGGGGACCGACCCGCGCATCGTCTCGGGCGAATCGGGCAGCTCCGGCCTGGCCGCCCTGCTGGCCATGACCGACAGCGACAAGCTGGCCGTCATCCGTTCGCGGCTGCCCCTGACTTCGACATCCAGGATCCTGCTGATCAACACCGAGGGGGATACCGACCCGGAGAACTTTCAGAAGATAGTCGCGACGAAATAGATGCAGTGTAGGGGCGGGTTTACTTGTCCCCGTCAGGGGAAAACCCGCCCGTACATAAATTACAAATCGCAAGCACTAAATTCCAAATAAATTCCAATTTCCAATGATTCAAACGAAGAAATAAAAAATTTTCTTCTGTAGGGGTTTGATTAATCAAACCCCTACAAGATCGTTCCTTATTTATCCTCTTTGTTTTGGTCATTGGATTTTGGTGTTAGTTAATTGGGGGAAAAAAAGGGCGGTTCGCCCCTAAGGGGACATACTTTCACTATGGTTTCAACCTAACTTGTTGAAATCATCTAGTGAAAGTATACCATCACTAGATGTTTTCAGCGACTTATGGATATAGCTGAAAACATAGTGATGGTAGACCAATCATATCCGTACCAACACTATAGGTTTTGTGGAGCCCGAAGGGCAACGAAACCTATCTAGTGTTGGTATTGTCTCACTAGATGATTTCAACGGATACGAAACTGGTTGAAATCATAGTGAGAGCAACCAGGATAGGCGGATGATTGGTGCTGCGAACCGCCCCTACACCCGGGCTTGCTTTTTTCTTCACCCTGAACCCTGGACCCTGTACCCTCAACCCTTTCCTATGCTAAACTACTCCCTTATGAAAAACACCATTGACCTGCACCTGCACACCCTTGTTTCCGACGGCACCTGCACCCCGATGGAAATGCTGGCTGCTGCCAAGGAATCGGGCTTAAGCAAAGTTTCTTTCACCGACCACGACGCCTTGGGCGCCTATCGTCATTTCGGCGATATGTTTGCCCATGCCGGGGGGCTCGGCATCGAGCTGGTCCCGGGGATTGAGCTGGACACCGATTACATGGGCAAGGAGATCCATCTTTTGGGGTACGCCTTCAACCTTGACGACGGTCCCCTGAACAGGCACCTGGACGCGACCCGGGAGCTCCGCAAAGAGAGGGTGACCCTGCAGCTGGCGATCATCAACCGCTTCTTCGGCCGCATGGTCGTGGACCCCAAGAACGTTTTTATCGAAAACCGCGACACCCTGATGAAACCCCACCTGGTCCACGCCATGCTGGAGCAGGGACTATTCTCCGACTACCGCGCCGCCGCCTACTGGGTCTCCCAGAACGCCCAGGTCGCGGTGGTCGTTCCCAAGCTGCCGCTGGCCGACGCCTTGGCCATGGTCCGCAATGCCGGCGGCGAAGCCGTCCTGGCCCATCCCGGCTACATCGCCCGCGAGACCGACGTCAGGCTCGAATCGATGCTCGCCGAACTAGTCCCCCTCGGCCTTTCCGGCCTCGAAGTCGACTACCCCTATCTCGGCACGTCGCCCGCCTTTGCCGACGTTGCGTCTGAAAAGGCGATGATCGAGCAGTTGCGCCGGCTGGCCAGGCGCTTCAAGCTCAAGGCGACGTTTCTTTGGCAGCCCTGCCGCTGTCTGCCAGCCGGCCCAGGACCTGGATGCGCGGATGGGTCAGGCCGCAGGCGCAGGGTTCGCAGCCGGCCAGCCTGACGAGGTCGCCAGTGCGGTAGCGGATCAGCGGCAGCGCCTCGCCGAAGGTGGTGACCACCAGCTCGCCCCGGGTATCCGGTGCAGTGGCGTCGAGGAAGATGGCGTCGGGGATGTAGCCCGGCTCGCTCCGCTCCCTGGCCAGTTCCCCGACCGGGATGATCTCAGCCACGCAGGTGTCCAGCCAGAAATGAATGCCCTGATGCACGGGACAATCGATGTTCATGCCGGGGTGCTCGACCGACAAGTAAAGGTCAAAGGCTTCAAGGCCGTAGGCTGCGACGATCCGCTCGCGGTGCGGTGCTAGCGCCTCGCCGAAGAAAATGCCTGTCTTCAGATTCGGCATGATCTCCCGGGGCTTGGCGGAGGGTTTGCCGGCGGCACTGGCGAAATGATCGGCCATGGCCAGCGCGTCGGACGGGCGGCAGAGCAGGATGTCGGGCTGGCGGCGCAGGGCGAATTCGGGCCAGTTGTTCTTCCCCAGCATGTACATGCTCGCCACGATGAACTCCAGCTTCAATTTGGTCGCCAGCATGTCGGCGAGCATCCAGCAGTAGGGGAGGGAGTTGGTTAACCTGGGGGCCAGGGGCGGCACGGCCAGCACCACGGCCTTGCTTTTGACCTTGACCACCCTGGCCAGGCGGTTGAGCAGCCCGAGGGTCAGTTCGAAATCTCTTTTACCGACCGGAATGTATTTGCGGCTCTCCCCCAAACTGGAGGTGGCGGCCCAGCCGTAGACCGGGGCGCAGGCGATGCGGCCCAATGCCCGGCTTTGCCCGCGCAGCAGGTCCGTTTCCGAGAGGAAAGGGAGCCGCTGCAGGTCGCAGCGGTCGCGCAGCCGCGGCCGCCGCCAGAAGCGGCGCCAGGAAGCCCGGTAGAGGGAGGAGCCGGCGGCGCGCTCGATCACCCCGCCCGCGATCAGCCTTTCCTCGCCCAGGCGGACGAGATCGACCAGGGGCAGCGATTCGACTCCGGAGGGACGGAGGGTGACATCCCATTGCCACATGTCAGCTCCGTGCGAAATAGGCCGGCTCGTAAATCACCAGCCTGTCCTTCCCACTCTGGCCGCGCTCGGACTCGATCTGATCGACAAAGCGGATCTCAGGTTCGGCGATCAGGCCGTTTTCCCGGGCTGCGCCCACTCCTTCGATTTCGTCGATGCGCTCCATGATCTCTTGTCGGAGAGCGTTGCCGGCATCCGGCCGGGTTGCTTTGACCTCGAGCACCATCTTGGGCTTCACCCCCTCCCGGGTCAGGCGCAGCCGCCATTGGCCGATGCGGCCGTTGAGCGCTACGGCTTCCAACTTTGATTTCAACAGGTAGATGGAAAAACGGATGAGGCCCAGGTTGATGATGTCGTCGCAGCGGTGCAGGATGGAGATGCGCGGATGGCTGCGGCCGCAGGCGCAGGGTGCGGTGCTCACCACCCGGACCAGGTCCGAGGTGCGGAAACGGAGCAGGGGGAAGGCGTCGCTGAAGGTCGTCAGTACCAGCTCGCCGCTGAGGCCGGGTTGGGCGTCCCAGATGGGAATGGCTTGCGGCGCGGCGGCAGGGTCTTTTTGTTCCCGCTCCAGCTCGGCATCGGGAATGATCTCGGGCAAACAGCTGTCCAGGAATACGTGCATGCCCTGGTGGCTTGAGCATTCAATGATCACCGCGTCAGACGATTCGGTCGAGGCATAGGCGTCGAATGCTTCCAGGTTGAAAGAGCGCTTCAGGGCCCGGGCGTAGGGTGTCGCCGGTTCGCCGGCGAAAAGTCCCTTGCGGAATCTAAAAACATGCCTGGCCCTGACGCGGATGACGCGCGTGGCGATCATGGCCAGGAAATTCCGCAGGTTTTTCTTCTTCCTGAACAGGAGCGCAGCTTCGCCCGCCGCCCGCAGCGAGACCTGCTCGCCGATCAGGGCGGCGATGCTGGGGAAGGCAAACAGAATGTTGCTTTTCGCCCGCCTGGCGAACTGCAGGGCATCCATGGATTCGGGAAGGGCAAACAGGGCGGCATTGGCCGGCCTGCTGCCGCGGATGAAGCCGAAGAAGGCGAAGTAGAGCCAGGGTTCGCTGACGAAGGGGGCGGGCGCGCTGAGGGAGAGGAAGGAGACGCTTTCAGCCGGGCCGATGGGGATGTCGATCATGCGCTGGACCGCGTCGATCATGGAGGATATGTCCCTTTCGCCCATGGGGATCCACTTGGGCTCGCCGGTGGTGCCCGAGGTGCTGACCCAGAGGCGGACGTCGGCCTCCGCGGCCAGTTCGGCCGGCGGGGTTCCCTTAAGCCGCTCGCGGATGAGGGCCGTGGTCGCGAACGGGATGCGGGCAAAATCGATGTAGGAGCGCACCCGGGCGGGATCGATGCCGGCGGCTTGCCAGAGGGAGCGGTAGATGGGCGAACGCCC
Source organism: Candidatus Aminicenantes bacterium (assembly GCA_026393795.1). Taxonomy (NCBI): domain Bacteria; phylum Candidatus Aminicenantota; species Candidatus Aminicenantota bacterium. The sequence goes on from JAPKZL010000156.1 coordinate 13,231, forward strand.
CGCCCGTTCCAGGACGAGCGAATCCTTCAGTTTCTCCAGGCACTCGGCCGCCAACTCGGAAAGCGGCCGGGAATCAAGGAATTTCATGGCTTCGTTCTTTCCGCTTGTCGACGAGGCGCTGC
>JAPKZL010000157.1 GCA_026393795.1 Candidatus Aminicenantes bacterium
ATGTAGGATATCCCCTGCTTGGAGACGATCACGTGCTCGGGCGAGATCGGGTTCGTCTCGTTGGTTTCGATGCCGAGTTCCAGCGAAAGGACGGTCAGGAAGATGATGGCCGGCGCCAGGAACAACAGGGCGATGAGCCGGGTGAAGCCGTCGAAATGGAGGGTGAGGTCGCCCAGCCCGTAAAGGACAAAACCGACGAAAAGGAGCGGCAGCAGGTGGAACAGGAGCTTGAAGCGGAAGAATTTCACCCGCGGGTAGGGCGAGGCGAAAATATGGGCCTGCCCGGGCCCCTCGTTGGGTATGGAGGTGAAGGTGAAACGCGAATTCAAGCCGGAAACGATGAAGACCGCCATGACCAGATTCAGGTAGCAGACGAAGTTCTTGATCGACTGGTGCGGCATGGGGATCATTTTCATGTTGATGACGAACACGGCCACCAGGGCGCCGACGATGAGCAGCTGCGACCATTGGGCGGGAGTGCGCAGGAACGTTTTGACCTCCTTGCGCAGCAGGGGCTGGAAGTCGTTCTTCAGCCGTGAGGGGCGCCAGCGAGACTTGTAATACCCCTTGCCGCCGCGGTTCAGCTTGTCGAACAGCTGCAGGTAAATCTTTTTCCGCAGCCAGAAAACCAACGCCAGCAGGAAGGACGCCAGCAGGACAAAGAGGCCGATGGTTCGCCAATAGGGGGCGTTCTTGTTGTCGGCGACCAGGCTCATGGCCCTGGAAAGCCAGGCAAAGGGGAAATAGTAGAAGACCTTCAGGTCCAGCGATCCCATGTAGCGCAAGACATTGTCGATCTCGCTGGGCTCGAGGAAGCGCTCGGGGCGCAGCAGGCGCATGAAGACGACGATGAAGGAGATGAGGATGATCGAGAACACCGAGAGAACCGGCTGCAGGCGGCGCACCGAAAAGAAGGCCGGTATGACCAGCCCGAGCAGGATGCCGGTCAAAACGCCGCAGGCGATAAAAAGAAGGAACGCGAATATGACCATCAGCACCTGCCCCGCTCCTGGGGCGAACCAGCGGCAGTAGAAGAACAGCACCGGCAGCGAAAAGAAGACGACCATCGACGAGCTGTAGACCGTTGTCTCCAGCATCTTCCAGGCGAAGGCGCTGCGTATAGGCATCGGGGTCGAAAAGAGGAAATGGAGGTCGCGCGAAATGAAGAAGACGTCGAGGGAGGTCAGCAGGGCCGAAAGGAGCAGCATGGAGAAAAGGGTCATGTAGATCATCATCAGCAGCTTCTCGGCCAGGAAGACCTTGAAAACATCGGGAAATTCCTGTGCCTGGGCCAGGTAGCCGAAGATCTTGTTGAAGAAGAAGCCGAGCACCAGCATGAAGAAAAGCCCAAGCAGGACGAAGAGGATGAATTTCTTCTTCTCGCCGCGCGCCAGGGAGTTGCGCAACTGCAGGTATTTAAGCTTCAGCAAGCTTTTCATGCTGCAAAACGGTCTGGAAATAGAACTCCTCGAGGCTCACCTGCCCGGCCAGGGTCATCAGTTCGCCGAGGCCGCCCTGGACGATGATGCGGCCGTCGACGATGACGCCGATACGCCGGCATACCTCCTGGGCCAGGGTCAGGATATGGGTGGCGAACAGCACCGCCGTGCCTTTGGCTGCGACCTCAATGAGGTATTTTTTGAACTTTTTCCCCACCAGCGGGTCGATGGAGACCAGCGGCTCATCGAGCAGCAGCAGCTTCGGCTCGACGGCCAGCGCCTGGGCGATGAGCAGCTTCTGCCGCGTGCCGGCCGAGTAGTTCTCCACCAGCTCGCTGCGGTATTCTTCGAACTCGAAATATTTGAAAAAGAAATCGATCTTTTCCTTTCTTTTGGCGTAGGGAATTTTATAAAGGTCCTGGTAAAAATTAAGGTGCTCTTCGCCGGTCAATTTATAGTAGAGGAAGGGCTGGTCGGGAACATAGGCAATCTTTTTCTTCAGCTCATGGTGCTCGCGGTGGTACGGCTCGCCGTCGATGACCACACGGCCCCCATCGGGGGCCAGGAGCCCGGCCAGCACTTTCAGCGTGGTGGTTTTGCCGGCGCCGTTCGGACCCAGCAGCCCGTAGATCTCCCCCGGGGCCAAGGAAAAAGAAACATCCTTCAGCGCCTCGCGCTTGCCGAACTTCTTGCGTAAACCGGTTACTTCAAGCATGGGGGCATTTTAACATAAAAGTGAGAGTAAAAACGATTTGGGTTGACGGTAGACGGTGTACGGTTGACGGGGAAAATAAGAAATCTGATGAAATTGGCTCCTGACTGAACTTGGATGGAAAGAAAGAACCGGGATAGGCTTTCACCGTTTACCGTATACCGTACACCGTGAACCGTTTATTTCTCCGTGAACGTCCAGCAGCCGTCCCAGTCAACGGGAGGGTTGTCGCGGAGAACCAGGCAGCGCTTGGCGAAGACGCGCGCGGGCGGATCGTCGGCCTCAGCTATGAAGATGTCCAAGGCGGCGGCGAAATCGCCGGCAAGATAAAGATGTAGCCCCTTTTCGAATTTGGCCAGCTGTTCGCCGCTGCCGGCCGGGGCCTTTTCTTTTTCAGCGACAACCTGGAAGATCTCTTCGGGAATTTTCTTGCCCTTGACGCGCACGCGGTCAAGGCGGCGCAGGAGCACCTTTTCCGCCGCCAGGCTTCCGGCCAGGGCGCCGCAAATGATCGTTGTCCCGTATTGCTTGTTGATCCCCTCAAGCCGCGAGGCCAGGTTGACGGCGTCGCCGATCACCGTGTACTCGAAGCGCTTGCGCGAGCCGATGTTGCCGACAATGACCTCGCCGCTGTTGATGCCGATGCGCATGCCCAGGCGCGGCAGACCCCGGCTGGCAAAATCATTGTTCAGTTCCGCCAATTCCTCTTGGCAGCGCAAAGCCGCCAGCATGGCCTTGGATGCCTGCCCGCTAGAAGCCAGTGGCGCCCCCCAGAAAGCCATGATGGCGTCGCCCTCGAACTTGTTGACGAAGCCGCCGTTGTCCATGATCACCGTCGTCATCCGCTCGAGGTAAGTGTTCAGAATGGTGACCACTTCTTCGGGCGGCAGGTTTTCCGACAAGCTGGTGAAACCGGCCAGGTCGGAAAAGAATATGGTCACCAGTTTTTTCTCGCCGCCCAGGTTCAAGCCCTGGGGATTCTTCATGATCTCGGCCAGCAGCGAATCGGAAAGATAATTCTTGAACGCGTTCTGGATGAATTTTTTTTCGCGGCGCACGCGCCGATAGCGCTCGTATACGTCACTGGCCGTAGTCAGGACCAAGCCCAGAAAAAATGGGAAAAAGTCCAGGTCCAGACCGATTTTGAAGATTAGGAAATTGGCGGCCAATGCCAGCAGGATCACGGCCACCGCGGCCAGCACCTGAGCGTAAATGGATTTGATCCGGAACAGCAACCCGTTGAGCGCCGCGATGGCCAGGAAAACCAGGGCCCATTGCAGCCAGGCCGGGAGCACGCGGATGAAATCCCGGGCCAGGAAATTGCATAGCGCCGTGGCGTGCAGATCAAAACCTGCTCCGGCGGCATTGACCGGGGAGGGCCGGTTGTCGAGCAAGCCGGGAGCGGTCGCACCGATCAAAACGATTTTATCCTTGAATTTTTCGATAGGGACAAAAGCCTTTTGTCCCTCTTCCAGGTGCACCTGGGACTGGATCAGCTCGGAGATGCTATAGCGCTGATAGCTGTCCAGGGAATAAAATTTCAGGTTCAGTCCCCCATCGTCGGCAAACGGAATCCCGCTGATCGCCAATCCGGGATCGGCAAACAAGGCCAGGGCCAGAGAAAAGGATGGGTAGAAACGGTCTCTGAAGCGGATAAAATGGTGCAAACGGCGATAAATACCGTCTTGATCGGGATTTTCGGCGACATTGCCGCTGCCGCGCAATTCTGCGAGCAATTGCGGCAGTGGCAGTGATTTTGTCCCTTTTTTGACCGGCAGCCGGGAAAAGCCCGGATCGGCTGGTGAGGCGAACCTGGTTAAATCAATCGTCGCGGTGTCATTGTCGGAAAAAAACAGCGGTATGAAGACGATGCCGGCCTTTTTAATGGCCGCAGCCAATTGCTCATCCTCACCGCCATAGGGGCTTGATTCGCTGAAAACCATGTCCAAGGCGACGGCCTTGGCGCCGGCGGCGCTGAGAAAATCGATGGCCTTGGCATATAGACTGCGCGGCCAAGGCCAGGGAAGATTGAAGTTCTTGCTGTAAAAATCGAGGCTTTCCTGGTCGATTTCAACCAGGATGACCGGTGCATCGATGTGCCGGCTGAAAATACGGATTTTCTGATCATAGATTTTTTTTTCAAACAGCGGCGTGACAACGTGGCTCAGGCTGATGGTGAAGATGAAAAGCAGCGCGGTCGAAAGCAGGAAGCGGCGCAATTTAACGGGAAACGTTCTTGCTGAAGCGGGCGTTGCGCACGCTCATGTCGCTGGCGGGAGCTTTGCCCAGGGCATCGCCCACGTAGTCGATGCGCTTGGCCGCGGATGGATGGGCTGAGAAAGCCTTGGCCTTCTTTTTCTCGACGCCCCGGCATTTCTCGAGCATGGTCAGCAGCGCTTTCGGGTTGTAGCCGGCGGCGTCCAGCAAGTCCAGCGCCTGCAAATCGGCATCCTTTTCCTGGCCGCGCGAATACCCTTTCTGCAGCAGCGTGCCGCTGATATCCAGAACGGAATCCTTGAAGATATTGAGTACTTCACTGCCCGAGCCCATGGCTTCACCGGCGGCGAAGGTGCCCAGGGTTTTCATCCTTTGCGATTTGATCGCTTTCAAGGGGTCCTTGTTCACAATGTGCCGGATCTCGTGGGCCAGGATGGCGGCAATTTCGTCCTCGTTCTCGGCCAGGTCGATGATGCCGCGGCTGATGAAAATGATGCCGCCCGGAGCCGAAAGGGCGTTGGCTTCGCGGCTGTCCAGTACGGCGAAATGGTAGCCGGCGAAAATTTCCGGGCGCTCCGACTTCAGAACCAGCGTCTTGCCGATCAGGTTCAGGTAGCGGCACAATGACGGATTCTTCCACAACGGATACTGGGTCAGGATATTGGCCGCAACGGCCCGGCCAATGTAGTATTCTTCTTCCTCGCTGATCGTGTGCGTGGCGCCGGCGACCAGTTCCACTCCCTTCTTGGCCTTGTTCAGCTGGCTCAAGCTGGGGATCTTGATCGCCGCCAGGAATTGGCAAAGGCAAATGACTAATAACAGTTTTTTCATTTGAGTTTGCCCTCCCTGACAAAAGCGCCCACGTCGGGGTTGGCCACGTCCTGGGCCATGACCCAATCGACGGCAGCAAAATCGTATTCGCGGCTGCCGCGCAACTGTTTCTCGTTGCCCTCGTTAAAGCCTTTGGCGGCCAGTGCCAATTCCTCCTCACTGGCCCCTTTTTTGCCCGGGGCGATGCCGCTCAAGCCGCTTTCCCTGTTCGCGAGCGCCGACTGGTGAACATAACCCTTCACGCCGTTGGCGCTTTTCACCAGATACCAGTTCCCCTTCGTTTCGATCACTTCCAGGCTGGCCCCCTTCTGAATGGATGCCAGGTTGCTGGACAGGAAATCGGGCTTGGCCAGGAGCTGCGCATGCAGCACCTGGACGACAAGGACTTTTCCGGCCAGCAGCAGGGCGGCAACGGCCAACAAGCCAAGGAAAAATATTTTTTTCTTCACTGCTTCACCTCGATAGCGATCGCCGGCGCTGAGCCCGGCGCAATGAATTATAATGCAGACCGGGCAATAATTCAATGGCCGCAAGCAACGGTTTTTTTTATTGTATTTCACGGCGATCGGGTGTATAATGTATTTTATATATTATCGTCAAACCGAAGCCAACCTCCCATTTTGACAAAAAATATCTAAGCAAAAGGAGACGCATATGAAAAGAAAAAAAATCAGCCTGATCCTCTCACTGTGCCTGGGATTCGTTCTGATCCTGGCCGCCGCCGACCCGCTTCCCAAGCCGCAGAGCAAAGACGCCCTGAAAAAAATGGAAAAAGCGGAAAAAGCGATCAAAAACAAGGAGTTTGATGTTGCCCCGGCCCTCTACCAGGAGGTCATCGTCCTGGAGCCTACGTATGCCCCGGTTTATTTCACTTCGGCTCAGCTCCAGCGCGCCAAGAGCGATTACGATGCCGCCCTGGCCAACTACGAAAAGGCCATCGCCATCGACCCGAATTTCGCCCTCGCCCGCAACGAATACATCCGCACGTTGCTGATCCTCGGCCAAAAAGCCGTCGAGGTGCGCGACCTGAAAAAAGCCGCCGCCTACTATGAAAAAATAATGAATTGCCCGAACATCGACGCCACCCACCCCAAGGAACTGCAGCACGCCGCCTACCAGCTGGGGACCATCGCCTACAACCTGCAGGATTTCAACAAGTCGATCGCGGCTTTCCAGCGCTTCCTGGCGATCCCGGAGATCGAAAAAACCTCTCCAGGCAACAGCATCCTGGCTGTTTACATGCTCGGGATCAATTACAGCCGCCTGAATCAGCCCGAACAGGCCAATCCGTTTTTGGAAAAGTTTATCGCCGCCCCGCAGAATGAAACGACAACCCCCTGGCTGCCGCTGAGCTATTACCTGCTGGCCAACAACAATTACCTCTCCCTCGACAAGCAGATTGCCCGCATCAAGGAAAACAAATCGGCCGACGCCCTGGCCACGTTCGACCAGATCGCCGCCGCGGCCAAAGCCAGCACCGGCATCCAGCCGAATTTGCTCAAGGCCATCGAGCTCAAGCCCGATCTCGAGGATGCCTTCGTCAAGCTGGGCAACTATTTCTTTTACTGCCAGGATTTCGACAACGCCCTGAAAACCTACAACGACCTGATCGCCAAGTTCCCCGCTGCCCCCGATATCGCCACCTACAAGTCCTTCATGCAGAACATCGAGAAAGAACGGGATGCACTCAAGGCGTTGAAAAGCAAGAAAAAGACAAAATAGCCGCCCGGGCGCTCAGTTTCTCCCTTTTCCCTTGCAGCGGGCGGATTCACGGAAGCGCTGCCCGGTGACAAGTTCGTCGACGACCACGTCCAGGAAATACTTCCCCTTCTTGGGGAAAGTGTAAGGAACTTCGATAACAAAGCTTTTTCGGGCGGTGAAGGCGGCGCGGCTTTCAACGAATTCACGCGTCAGCGAGAGCCGTTCCAGCTTGACATAATCGCAAAAGACATCGACCGCTAGCGCAAAAGCGCTGCGGACATCGTCGCCGCGCTCCTCCACGACGACGGTTTTCACCGGTATCTCGATCAGCAGCCCGGAAGGGGTGCAGGCAACCTTGAAGCGGAAATAATTTTCTTTCCCGGCCGAGTTGCCCAGCTCTTTGACCCGTTCGATCGCGTCAAGCAGTTCCAACGGCCAGGGGTCGAGCCTGAATTTTCCGAACCCTTCACGGTCGATGAACTCCAGGCGCAGGGCGAAGTTGTAATAGACCCACCCCTCGGCGGCCTTGGCGCGCGGGTTGTCGAGCATCGGCAGCTGGTCGCGCTGGTCGGGGAACCCCAGCATGAGCAGGACATGCCCCCGCTCGCTATCCCAGCCGCTGCCCGGTTGACCCCTTTCCTGGAACCAGCGGTTGGCGAATTCCACCCGCTTGCTGAAATCCTCCTTGAACTCGTTCTCCTCGCTGAGCGGCGTCGGGTCGCGTTTCTTCCAGAAGTCGGCGATGAATTCGTCGCGGGCTTGGTCGTCGGCCAAGTGCTTGAATATCTCAATCTCGACTTTGGTCATGATCAGCCCGACCTGGTCGAAAAAATTTTCCTCCGGGCCCGGGCCGGCCTCGTTCCCCTGAGCAACAGCGGCACAGCCCAACAGGCAGACGGCCGCCAGAATCCTTGCGCACGTTTTCATATTGGCTCCCATGTTTTTCACATTCATTTTAGTCATTTTTTTCCCTAATGCAACCGGCCGAAGCATGTTGACACGAAATTTTCAAAGCGATATAGTAGGCAAAAAAATGAAAAAGAAAGACCTCCAGGCGCATGGCGGAAAAAAACACCGGCCGGCACGGGCATTGGTTTACCCGGCGCTGGCGCTCGCTGTCCTGGCCGTTTGTTACCTGCTGTTCGGAGCCTCGCTGCGCGGCATGCTCCGGCTCCGGCAGCTGCGTAGGCTGAACGTCATCCTGATCACCCTGGATACGCTGCGCGCCGACCACCTCAGTTGCTATGATGAACGTTTCGTCAAAACACCCAACTTGGACAGCCTGGCCGCCGATGGAACCCTTTTCGAGCAATGCGTCGCCCAAACGCCGCTGACACTTCCCTCGCACGCCACCATCCTCTCGGGCACCTACCCGTTCTACCACCAGGTGCGCGACAACGAAACAACCAGGGTCCCAGTCGGCCTGACGCTGATTTCCGAAGTGTTCCAAAGCCGCGGCTTTGCTACCTCGGCCTTCATCGGCGCCATGGTCCTCGACTCCAATTTCGGCCTGGACCGCGGCTTTGACGTTTACGCCGACCGTTTCGATGCATACAACCCGCTCAATCTCTGGAGCGAAATCCGTAAACCCGCCGACGCCGTTCTCGGCGAGGCGCAGCTCTGGCTCGGGCAGCACCGGGACAAGCGTTTTTTTTCCTGGATCCATCTGTACGACCCCCACGCCCCCAGGAACCCCCCCACCCCTTTTCGCCAGCAGTAACCCAAACACCCCTACCGAGCTACCGTGGCTTTCATGGATGCTGAATAGGGAAAAATAATCAACTTTCTCAAGCAGAGTGGACTCTGGTCGAATACGCTGATTGTGGTCGTCGCCGATCACGGCGAGGGCCTGGGCGACCACGGCGAGGAGACCCACGGTTTTTTCATTTACCAGGCCACGGTGCGCGTCCCCTTCCTGGTTCACCTCCCGTTCGCGGCGCCGAAAAAAAGGCTGACAACCTGAAATACATCCTCGCCCCGCGCGAGGAACTGTACGACCTGGAGCAGGATCCCGGCGAGACCAACAATCTGGCCGGGCAGCGGCAGGATGAGATCAAGCCGCTGCGGGCCAAGCTCAACCGCCTGCTCGCTGCCGGTCGAGGGGAAGCGCTGACACCAGACCGCCCGAACTTGGGAGCTGAAACGCGGGAGAAGCTGGCCTCGCTGGGCTATATCACCTCCGCAGTCAACCCGCCGCTATCTGGAAAAGCCGTGGATCCCAAAGACAAGATCGGCATCATTGAAAAATTGCGGTCTGTCAAGGAATTGGCCGAAAAAGGGCGCTGGCCTGAAGCGGGGATCATGGCCCGTGAGATTTTACGCGTCGAACCCCAGATCGGCCAGGCCAGGATCGCCTCGGCCAATTCGTACCGGGCAGCCGGTAATTTCCCGCAGGCCATAGAAGAATTGCGCGCGGGGCTCTTGTATCATGGCGACGACGACCAGCTTCTGGCCTTGCTGGGAGAGACCCTGTCCGTGTTGGGCCGGTACCGGGAAGCATTGGCAGCCTTCGAAGGTTGCCTGGCCATCAACCCGCGAAACCCTGCCAATTACAACAACCTCGGCCTGGCCTATTTGAATCTCGGTGAGGTGGCCAAGGCTGAGAAGGCTTACCAGCACGCACTGGAGCAGGACGACCACTATGCACTGACCCATGCTAACCTGGGTCTCCTCTATATGATCGAATTGCACGACTACCGCCGGGCCGAGGAATCGCTGTTGACCGCCGTGGCCTTAAATCCAAGACTGTTTTTGGCTCACGATACATTAGGCGGGTATTACACGAGAACCGGAGAATTCAACAAAGCCGCCCAGCACTGGCTGCGCTGCCTGGAAATCGAACCGACAAACTACAATACCTGTTTCAATCTGTTCATGCTATTTGCAAAAAAGTTGCATGACCGCCCCAAGGCCCTGGCTTTTTACGAACGCATCCGGCGCGACTTTTATGCAAAACTGCCGGAAGCGGAACGGAGCAACATCGAAGCGATTCGCAAAAATCTTGATTGAGCCCCCGGTTCTCCCCTGGACGCAAGACACGCGACTTAGAATATTTTGTCTAAATACGGATTTCAATGGGGCCCATAGAAGAATATCAACACCGGCGGGACCAGCAGCAGCAGGGCGATGACCAGAAAATAAATCTGCAGCTTGAACAACCACTTGAACCATTTTTCCCAGGCGATTCCGGCCAGGCCGAGGACGCCCATGGTCACGCCCGAAGTGGGCAAGATCGGGTTGATCCAGCCGTCGCCGAACTGAAAAGCCAGAACGGCCGTCTGCCGGGTGATGCCGACGATATCGGCCAGCGGCGACATGATCGGCATGGTCAGGGCGGCCTGGGCCGAGCCGGAATGGACAAAAAAATTGATCACGCCATGGGCGATGAACATCGATTGGGCGGCAAACACGGGGTGCATGCCGGTGATCAGCCCCGACAAGCCATGGAGCAGCAAGTCCAGGACGCGGCCATCGCTGGCGATGATAAGAATGGCCCGGGCGCAGGCGATGATCAGGGCGACGCCGACCATGTCCCTGGCGCCGTCCTTGAATTCGTCGGCGATGCGCGCGAAGGACAGCTTGCCGAATTTCCCGGCCACGATGCCGAAGGTAAAAAACACCGCCGCGATTTCATTGATATACCATTTGTATTTCAAAATGCCGAAAATCAATACCGCGATCGCGGCCAGGAACAGCAGCAGGATGACGCGGATGTTCCAGGCCAGGGTTCCGTCCGCGCCGGCCTGGGCGTCGGCGGTGATTTTTCGTTTCCGATCCAGTTCGAAGACAATGCTCTTTTCGGGGTTTTTCTTCACCCTGGCCGCGTAGCGCGTCAGGAAAAAAATGATCGATCCGGTGCTGATGAACCAGATGACGATGCGGTAGCCGATGCCCGAGTACAAGGGGAGTTCGGAGATGCTCTGCGCGATGCCGATGGTGAAGGGGTTGAAAATGGCTCCGGCGAATCCGGCGGCGGCGCCTAGGAAGGGGATCGCGGTGCCGACCAGCGAATCGTAGCCCAGCGAAATGGCCAGCGGTATGAAGATGAGCACGAAGGGAATGGTCTCTTCGCACATGCCGAAGATCGCACCCGCCAAAGAAAACAGGATGACGGTGATGGGGATGAAATATTTCTGCAGCTCGGGGCGCTTGGCGAACGTGAAGGCCGTCCGCTGCACGCCAATGGCGATGGCCCCGGTCTTTTCGATGACCTTGAAGGCGCCGCCGAGGATGAAGAGAAAGACGATGATCTGGCCGGCCTGGACAAAGCCTTTCATCGGCGCGATGATGATCTCGCCGAACCCCTGCGGGGCGCTTTTCACGTAGGCGAACGAACCCGAAGCGATCTGGGTGCGGCCGTCGACAACGGCCCGCTGGTACTCGCCGCCGGGGAGGATCCACGTCAGCATCGCGACGGCGATGACGATGATGTAAATCATGACCAAGGTATTGAACTGGAATTTTCCTTTCATATGTGCTTTCCTAAATCGACCCCGAGCGAATGGCGCGAGCGCATACGCTAGCGGTCCTTCTTCATCAATTCCAGGGCGATGGCGCAACCTTTTTCTAGGTCGGCCTTCAGAATGAATTCATCGTTGGCATGGGGGTTCTGGGCGCCGATGCCCAGGTTAATGGCCGCGATGCCCCTGCCGTTGAGCGAATTCGCATCGCTGCCGGCCAGCGAGGCCACCGCGACCGGCGTCAGCCCGACCTTGGCCATGACCGCCGCCACCTCGCGATAGATTTCAGCCTCGGCCGGGATGCGGTACGGTTTGAAATCCCATTCGTGGCTGAATTTTAGCCCGGCGCCGGCAGCGCTGGTTTCCTTGGCGAAAACCGACTTGATTTCCTGGATGATCTCGTCGATCATGGCCATTTCCGTCGATCGGACCTCCCCGGTCAGGCGCGTTTCTTCAGGAACGACGTTGACCGCGGATCCGCCGCTGATCAAGCCTACATTGACCGTGGAAGCGGCGCCGATGCGGCCCTGCTGGATTTGGCTCAGGGCGCGGGCAACGACGGCGATCGAATTGATCCCCTTTTCCGGCGCCAGCCCGGAATGGGCGGCCTTTCCTTTCACCACGACATTGAAATTCTTCGCCCCGCAGCTGGAGGCGATGAAAGTACCCGGAGGCAACGATGAATCAAATATGAAGCATTTTTTTATTCGCGCAACGACCTCCAGGTTCATCGATCCGGCCAGGGACGATTCCTCGCAGGTGGTGAAAGCCACGGTAAAATCGTTGGCGATGTTTTTTCCCTTCAGCGCTTTTTCCAATGCGCAGAGGATCATCGCGATGCCGGCCCGGTTATCGACGCCCAGGACGGAAGTCCCGTCGGAGACAATGCGGTCGGCAAGGACTTGCGGTTTCACGGCGGCCGTCGACCGGGCCGTATCCATGTGCGCCAGGAACATGGTATCGCCACCGCCACCGACTTCGCAGATCAGGTTACCGGTGTCGCTTCCCGTCTTGCCGGATGATGCATCCAAACGGGGTTTCAGCTTCAAGGCGCGCAAAAAGCCGTGGATATAATCGGCGACAGGCTTTTCATGCTGGGACAGGGCGTCAATTTTTATCAGCTGCAAAAATATTTCGTGCAATCTATTTTTTTCCATAAAAACCTCGGTGTCCAATTTTGGTTAGCATTCCATTGAACCCCTCTTAAAAAATGAAGGGACGGCCCTTTGCCGCAGCAAAGAGAGGGAGCCCGCGGGGGCTCCCCTCTCTCAAAATCGCACGTTCAGGTCAGAAATCGAAGCGCAGGCCCAGGCGGAAGACCCTGGGGTTGAGTATCTCGTAAGGCTGGCCGAAGCGCGAGCTGTTCATGCTGGTTTCCTTGTCGAGTACGTAAGCGCTGTTGAAGATGTTGAAACCGTCCAGCGAGACGAACAGCCGGCCGATGTTCTTGAGCTGGAACATTTTTTCCAGGCGCAGATCCAGCATGGTAAAGGTCCCATAGCGTTGGCTACCGTGCTTGTAGACCAGCACGGTCGGCGGTGAACCGTCCCAGTAGCGCGAATCGGTGTCCAGTTCCAGGATCGGGTCGAAGACGTAGCCGTCGCGGAACTGCAGGGACGCTCCAAAATTGAGGCCCCAGGGCAGCTGGTAGACGCCGTTGAGCTTGACCATCCAGCGCGCGTTGCGGCTGCCGGAGGCGGTGCCGTTGATCAGGTCGACCGGCGCATAGTTGGTCGGATCATAACCCGGGACGCTGCCGACCAGATTGCTGACATAGCCCAGCGACGAATCGACATGGCGTTTGGAGCTCTGCAGCGAAACCGACGCCATGAGCATCCACTTGTTGGACATCGCCTTCTTGAGGGTCAGGTCGACGCCGTCGTAGATGACGTGGGAGTCCTTGACGTTTTCGGCGCGATAGGCGCCGGTATAGTAGACATACGAATCGTAGGTGTCCCAGTAGCTGTAGGTGGTGCCGTCCTGCTTGAAGGTGTAATCGCTCCAATCGGAGGGTTCGACCAGGCGCACATTGCCGTCGCCGTCTTCGACATAGGGATGGTTCCAAGACTGGTTCCATATCTTGCGGTGGATGTAGTTGATGCCCACGCTCACGTCGGTCAGGATCTCCTGCTCGACGCCGAGGGTGAATTCCATGTCCTTGTCCTGGGTGAGGTTGGGATCGACCAGGTTGGCGGCATCGCCGGAAACATAGGCCTTGTTATCTGTCTGGTCCCTGAGTGCCAATTCCCCGGCGTCGACGATCTGGTTGTGGTTGACATCACTCCAGTTGAAGCGGTTGCGGGTCAACACCTCGAAGGGAACCTGCAAGCCTTGGGTTGAATCAAAGTTCATAACGCCGCCGTAGATGGCGAAGTTGCCCTTGACGACCGTCTTGCCTTTGCCGGTAACGTCCCAGATGAAGCCAAGCCGCGGCGACAGGAACTTCAGGTCGCAGGGGAAATCGGCCGCCGGCCGCGAGGTTTCCGGGATGTTGGCGTTGATGTTGGTGTGCGTTTTCGGATTGTAGACGCTGTTCAGCAGGGCGACGTTGGTGCCGGGGATGGTGATGGCATTGATCCCGCCCCCCTGCATGTCGAAGCGCAGGCCGAGGTTGACGGTCACCCGGCCCATGGAGATGGCGTCCTGGAAATAGGCCGAGAAGCGGTTGTAGTCGAAATCGTCTACCCAGCGCCGGTCGACGCGGACCCCTTTTGAAGACTTGGCTTGGGCAATGGGAGTGAGGGCGTCGTAGACATAGGCGCGGACGCCGTTGCTCTGGCCACCCTGCTGCAGGGCGTGCATCATGCGCGTGTTGATGCCGAACATGATGTCGTGGCTGCCGAAGGGAAGCTTCTCGGTGTAATAGTTGAAGCTCAGCGTCCCCTCCCAGTAGTCCTGCATGAAGTCCGACCAGGAGCCGGAGTTGTATCTCCAGCCGGCGTCATAATCGATGTAGGTGATCTTGTCGAGGCCGCCGTTGGGGACCAGGTGATAGATGGACTTGTAGAAGGAGAGCTTGAGCGAGGTGAACAAGTCGCGGCCGATGGAGAATTCGTCCTGCAGCTTGATCAGCCAGGAAGGGCCGGTCTGGTTGCGGGCGGCATCGAGCCGGTCGAGAGGATTGCTCTTGCGGTTGTCGCGCGTCTTCTGGCTCCACATGGCGTACCCTTCCAGGCGGTGGCTGCCGAGATTGAAGTCGACCTTGCCATTGTAGGTGGTCAGCACGGTCTTGTCGGCGTTGTCGAGCATGTCGACGTTGTTGATGTCCTGGATGCCGAACGAACCCCAGAACCAGGCCTTGCCCTTGACGATCGGCCCGCCGATGTTGAAGCCGTAGTCCAGGATATGGTTGATGGTGTTGCCGCTGAGCCCTTCCTTTTCCAGCCCCGCGGGCAGGTTGGTGCCCTGCAGCGATTTGTCGGTCCAAAAGAAGCGGCCGCCGCCGAAGAGATTGTCCTTGCCGCGCTTGGTGACGAAGTTGATGCTGACGCCGCCGGCGATGGCGGTGACGTCGTTGGCCGCGGTCTGGATCTGCATCTCTTCGAACATGTCGTAGTCGAAATAGGTGCCCGAGGATCCCGGCGACGTGGGATCGGTGACTTCGACGCCGTCCAGGTTCCATTGCGAGTTGGCGCGGTTCTCGCCGCGCGAGTCCCAGGAGCTCTGCTGGCCGGACGCGTTGCCGCCGACATTCTCGCGGTCGATGGTCAAGCCCGGTGTTTTCTGCAGGATGACCCAGGGGTCCCTGGCGGTGGGCAATGCTTGCAAGGCTTCCTTGGTCACGTTGGTGGCGGCCGTGGTCTTGCGCAGGTCAATGACCGGAGCGGCCGCGACGACCTCGATGCTCTCACTGAGCTGGCCCAGCTCCATGGTGGCGTTGATGGTGACATTCTCGCCGACGGCGACGCGGATGCCCTTGCGCACCTGGGTCTTCAGCCCCTCCACTTCGAAGCGCAGTTCGTAGTCTGCTGCCGGAGGCAGTGACAGGAAGCGGTATTGGCCGGTTTCCGACGTGAGGGTCGTCAGCTTGCCGGCGGTCGTCGAGGTCAAGATGACCTGGACCCCCGGTATGCCGTTGCCCGAGGCCTCAACGACCGTCCCGAAGATGTTTCCCGTTTGGGTTTGGGAATACACCAGGGCGGTCGACCTTGCGCAGGCGTTCTGGGGAAATATTCATGAACATATGAATAGAATAGTTATTTTCAATTGTCAATAGTGAAAATAATTTTTCTTTTTTTACTTCCGGCGTTGACAGCCAATGAAAATTATTATAATTTAAACCCAAATGGTCATCGAAAGGGTATGGCGATATGAAATCGCAAGCGAGATTTTAAGGAAAGTAAATGAATAGAAATTTAAAGGAAGAAATTAAAAGAGGCGCCCCCACCTACTCGCGAATGCAGAAACACCTGGCCAACTTCCTGGTCGACAACTGGGCCGAGATCCCCCTGCTTTCCATCGAAAGGATCGCCGAGAAAGCGGGGGTGAGCATGGCGTCGATCACCCGCTTCACCCGCAAGTTGTCATGCCAGGGTTTTCATGATTTCAAAAACCAGGTGAAACGCGAGCTCATGCAGAACATCGCCAACCCGCTGGACCGTTTTTTTTCGATTCCCAGCGACTTTCACGGCAAGAAATCGCTGATCAAGGCGGCCCGCCAGGATGTCAAGAACATCAACCGTTTGCTGGCCTCCATCAGCGAGAAAACGTTCCTGCGCCTGGTGGACATGATCGAGAAGGCGAACATGATTTTCACGTTCGGCATCGGCATCTCCTCGATTTTTTCGAGCTTGATCGCCTATACCTTCAACCAGATCGAAAAGAAGACCCACAGCCTGGATGAGGGCAGCACCCCGGTCGAGGAGAAGATCTGCCATATCGAAAAGGATGACCTGATCCTATTTTCATCCTTTTTCCCCTACTCGCGCTCGACGGCCTTTTCACCACTTCCATTTCGGCTTTGTCGGTGCTGCTGAACGCCATCGCCACCGAGATCGCGCTGAAAAAAAAGGAATTTCTCAGCCAGACGCTGAAGGATATGGACCGGAAATTGCGCTCGTTTTACATGTGAGCGGCCGGACCGGTTTCAACCCGGCCCTTGCCTGAGGGGATGATTTTATTTTTGTTGGCTGCTCAGTCCGGCCACGATTTTTACGATATCGGGCTGGTCGGCCACCAGCGCCAGTGAAGCGCTGAACGCTTTCAATGCCTCGTTTGGGTAGTTTTTCTTGAGGCAGGTTAAACCGATCAGATTCAGCACCCGGATATCGCTGTTGTAAATCCCGTTGGCCGCCCGCAATTCGTCCAGGGCTTCGTCGTATCTCTCCAAGCCGAAGAGAGCGGCGCCGCGCAGAGCGTAAAAATCGAATGCCGCCTTGGTGTCGCCGCGCAGCGCTTCGCTCGCCGCCAGGGTGGCGGCAAAATTTTTCAAGCGGTTCTCGATGCGCATATACTTCAGTCGCGCCTCGACGAAACCGGGTTCGCGTGCCAGGGCGGCCGTGAACAGCGCCTCCGCCTCTTCCAGTTTGCCAAGGTTTTCATACTGCATGGCGCGGATGAATTCGTACTGCGCCGGTGCTTGCACCGACAGCGCCTTGTAGCATTCAACCGGGTGGGCGACGACCGGCAGGGGCGAAATGCTGAACCGGCATTCGTCCACGGCGGCCACGATGCCGCTGGCCGTGACCAGGTGCAGGATCACTCTATAGTAGTCCGGAGCGAAGCGCATGTCGTCCAGGGGGAAGAAAATGTTCATCGTCTCGGCGAAAGGATGCTCGCGCAAGCGGATGGTGCGCTGCTGGCGGAAGGGCGCCCTTTCGTTCAGCCCCGCCACTTCCAGTTCGATCCTTCCCTGCTCCCAGAGCTTCTGGTCGACGTGGATGACTCCAGCCAGTACGATTGGCTTCTCGTCCATGCCGAACGCAGCTTCCGGGTCAAGGTACAGCTTGCGCTCGCCGAAACGCACAAAGATGTTGCGATCGGTGACGCACACCGAAAGGTTGCCCTCCCCCGGCAGGAGCTTGCGGATCATCGAGAGGATCTTGGGCGGCACGATCGCGCCCTTGATGTCCTCCACCGTCGCACAAA
This sequence comes from Candidatus Aminicenantes bacterium, assembly GCA_026393795.1. Classification (NCBI taxonomy): domain Bacteria; phylum Candidatus Aminicenantota; species Candidatus Aminicenantota bacterium. The sequence continues at coordinate 17,448 of JAPKZL010000157.1, forward strand.
GGTCAATTCAAAACTCTTGCTGTACTGGTAGACGGCCTTCTCCTCCTGCTGCAGGCTGACGTTGAGCTTGAGATTGAGGGTGTACTGGTCCCGGTCGGGATTGTAGACCAGGGAGATCTTTTTCGGCTTCAGTGAAAAAGCCAGGAGGGCGCAGTCGAAACGCGGGTCCCAGGTCAGGGCCACCAGCCCGGTGCACGGGATGTAGTTGACCGACGACTCGATGTTGACGAACCCCTTGTAATTCAGGAAGTTGGTGGCGTAGCTGGAACTGATCGTCCGCGTTGGCGACTCGATGATGCGAGCGAGGATCAGGCCGTTGCGCAGCGATGGCCGGTTTTCACTCTCCGTGTCATTCGGGATCATGCTCAAGGCCGGACCGGCCAGCGTGGGGGCGATCTGGTTGATCTTGGCCATGATGGTGCCGTAATCGGTCTCATCCATCAACCGGCTCACGTTCAGCAAGGCGGCGGGGCCATCGAGCGACGGATTGTAGAGTTTCCAGTCGCCGGAGCCGCGCGGACGGAAGAAGGTGACATTGAAATAAGCGGGCAGTCCGGCCGCTGCATCGCCGCTGTAGTACCAGACCTGGACCGGGTACAGCTCGGGGTTTTCGTCGAAACGCTCGATGCTCCTCGGCTCACCCAGGATCATGTAGAAGCGCCCCATGTCGCTCATCCAGCCGGGCCGCGAACCGTGGCCGAAGCGGCGGTTGACATGCTCGAAGCGCCTCTCGATTTCACTCTTGTACTCATTTTCCGGGGTACCCGGGCTGGGATCGCGCTGCTGCCAGAAGATGTTGATGAAATTATCACGGTCGCGGTCGTTGCGCAGCTTCAGGAAGACCTGTTTTTCCTCGGCGCTGATGAGCGCGTTCACCATGTCGGACCAGGCCTGGAAGCGAGGTGCCAACTCGGTTTGGCCGGCCGCCGGGTTGGCTCCGGGCTTTTCGGATTGCATGCCGGAGGCCGATGGCACGGCCAGCGAGGCCAGAAACAGTAAAACGAGCGCTTTTTTCATGGCGTTATTATATCCCGGCCCTGGGGCGAAATCAATTGCTGGCAGCGGCTCCGCGGTTGACATGCCCGGAGAAGTTGGCTATGATGGGCCGATGGCCAAGCGCATGAAAGCCAAAGCCCCGGTGCGACCAGCGTCCCCGCTGCCCAGGCGCCGGTTTCTTTTTCGCCTGCTTTCGGCTGCCGTTGTCCTCGCCGTTTTGACTTGTCTCTTCGGCAGTCCGGTCAAGCGTTTCTTTCATTACCGGAAGTTAAAAAGCTGCAATGTCATCCTGATCACCCTTGATACGCTGCGTGCCGACCATCTCAGCTGCTATAATCAACAATATGTAAAAACGCCCAACCTCGATGCCCTGGCCGCTGCCGGGACCGTGTTTGAGCGCTGCATTTCCCAGGTGCCGCTGACCCTGCCGGCCCACACCACCATCCTTTCGGGGACCTACCCCGCTTTCCACCGCGTGCGCGATAACGGCGGTTTCGTGGTTCCGGAGGGGCTACCGCTCGTCTCCGAAACCCTGCGTCAGGAAGGTTTTGCCACCGCCGCCTTCATCTCGGCTTACGTGCTCCATTCCAAGTGGGGACTGAACCGGGGCTGGGACTATTACGGCGATACATTCCATTATAGCAAGGTGAAAGCCCTGTCGCTGAGCAATATCCAGAAGATCGCCGGAGAGGTATTGCCCGAGGCTGAAGCCTGGCTGGGAAAAAACGGCAAGAAGCGTTTCTTTTCATGGATCCACCTCTACGATCCCCATGCCCCCTACCAGCCACCGCCACCCTATGATTCGCTGTACCCGGGCAATCCATACCGGGGCGAAGTCGCCTACATGGACGCCGAGCTGGGAAAGTTTTTTGCGTTCCTCAAGGCGCAGGGGCTTTGGGAAAACACCCTGATCGTGGTTACGGCGGATCATGGAGAAATGCTGGGAGAGCACGGCGAGGACGGCCACGGCTTTTTCGTCTACGAGGGCGCGGTGCACGTTCCCCTGATCATCCGTTCGCCATGGCACCTGCCGGCGCAGCGAGTGCAGACGACGGTCGAGCACGTCGATGTCGTTCCCACAATTCTGGAGGCGCTGGGCGTCAGGGCCGGGAAGACGCTCCAGGGCAAGTCGCTGCTGGGGCTGGCATTCGGCGCTGCGGCCGAAGGGTTCGGCCAGGGCTTAAGCGAAACCTGGTATCCGCGGCTGCACTACGGCTGGGCCGAACTGACGGCGATCACCAAGGACGGGTTCAAGTTCATCGAAGCGCCGCAGGAGGAACTGTACGACCTTGCTGCCGACGGTCCGGCTGAAAGCGAGAACCTCTGGCTGAAGCGCTCGGCCATGCGCCGCCAGCTGAAGGAAGCGCTGCGCGATTCCCTGGCCGCCATCGGCCGCGGCGCCCTCTCCCCTGCCGGCGAAGCGGCCTTGAGCCAGGAAGACCGCGAAAAGTTGGCCGCTCTGGGTTACCTCTCCACCGTGGTCGCCGCCACGGCGAAGTCGGTCCTGATCGACCCAAAGACGAAGATCCAGGTATTCAATGACATGATGCGGGCGCGCAGCCTGCAGGACGCCGGGCAAACCGGGCAGGCCATCGAACTGGTGAGCGCCATCCTCGGCCGTGACCCCGAAATCATCGACGGCCGGATGCTTCTGGGAAACCTGTTTTTCAAGGATAAGCGCTATGGCGAAGCCCTGGCCGTCTACCGCGAGGTGATCCGGCGAAAACCGGACTACAACTTCGCCATGCTCAACGTGGTCAATTGCCTGATGGCGCTGAAGCAGTACGACCAGGCCGAGAAAGAGATCCATGCCTTCCGGGTCGTTTTTCCCCGCGACCCGACCTTCCTGCAGCTGCTCGGGCAGGTCGCCGCGCAGCGGCAGCAGCTCGATGCGGCGCTGGACCTGTTCCGCCAGGCCCTGGCCATCGATCCCAAGTATGCCGAGGCTTATACCAAGATGGGAGAGATCTATTTCCAGCGCCAGGACCTGACCAACGCTGAAAGGTGCTTCGCCCGGGCGCAGGAGATCAACCCCGAACTGGCGCGCGGCTCCTTCACCCGCGCCCTGGTGGCCGAAGCGCACGGCGATTGGGAACTGGCCCGCCAAGCCTACCTGCGCGAACTGGAAATAAACGGCCAGAACTACAAGGCCGCCTTCAACCTGGCGCAGGTTTACAAGAAGCTGGGGCAAATGGATGAGGCGCTCCGTTTTTTCCGGTTGACCACGGAGATCAACCCCGGATTCAACCTTGCCTTTTTCCTGATCGCCAAGTACGATTTTGACCGGCGTCAGGACCTGGAAGAAGCCATTGCCATGTGCCGCCGCGGCCTGGCCATCCAACCGGCCGACAAAAACACTCCGCACGGCTATTTCCTGCTGGCCGACATCTACGCCTATCTGAGCGAACCCGCCAAGTCGCGGGAAAACTTCCGCCTCGGGCAGCGTTCCATGTCCTCGTCGCCCAACCCGCCACGATGAAGGAGAGCACTTCTTTTCCGGATCGATGAACCAGCGTAAACTTGCCGCGGCTCTTTTTTCTTTGTTCGTGGCCCTTTCCGCGCAAACAATGGAGGAGCTGGGACTCAGCCCGGAGCAGTTGGAGGAGAAGCTGTTTCTTTTGGTCAACCGGGAGCGGAGCAGCCACGGGCTGTCCGAGCTGCGCTTGAACCCGCTGCTGCGCTCCCTGGCCCGCGAGCACAGCAAAAAAATGGCGCGCGAGAGGCAACTGGCCCACGATTTCCCCGGCTATGGACGGCTGGCCGTCAGGGCCCGCAACGCCGGTTTGCGCTTCCTGAGCATCGGCGAAAACCTGGCCGTCGGCGATATTTTCATCATGCGTTTTTTTCATGAACGGATGATGGAGAGCCCCGGCCATCGCGAAAACATCTTGTTCGCTGACTTCACCGACTTGGGCGTCGGCATCGAGCTGAGCGGAAACAGATACTATGTCACCCAGGAGTTCGCCGGCCTTGACGAACCTTGAACATCAATACAGGTTCTTTTTAATCTATCTCAATCCAAAAACTCACCCCCTACCCCCTCTCTTGTGAATAGAGGGGGACAAAGTCTTCGCCCCTTCTCTTCGGGAAGAGAAGGGGCTGGGGGATTTGAGTTGTTTTTTTATTCAATCGATCGCGACCGACTATTTCGTGGGGTCGAAACCGAGGAGCTGGATCTTTTCATACCAGTTGACCAGGCTGGCCAGGGCGGCGTAGAGCATGATGATGGTGGTCGACTTGATGACGATCTTGTACCACAGCTTATTGGCGTACTCTGCGAACAGCACCTGCAACCCCCTCATGACGATGTAGCAGGCGATGGCAAACAGCGTATAGTTCATTTTTCCTCCTTTTTCCTCAATCTATCAGATCATTTTACCTGGAAATGGCCGGTTAGGGAACCAAGGTCAACTTGACGATCTCCGAGCGCGACAGGAAACGCATTGGCGGCCCCCAGGTGCTGGTCCCGGCGCTGGTGTAAATATGGGCCCGGCCCAGGCGATAGAGGCCGGCGGGATACTTGTAGATCAGCCAGACCAGGAAATCCATGGGTGGGATCTGGCCGGCGTGGGTATGCCCTGAGAGCTGCAGAACGATCCCCGCCTGCGCCGCCCGGGCAAAGCGGTCGGGACGGTGGTAAAGGAGGATCTTGGGAACATCCGTGGCCGCAGTGCGCAAGGCCTCATCGAGGTCGGGGCCGGCGAAGGCGAAGCTTTTTCCGGCATCGTCGTCCAGGCCGATGATACAGAGTTTTCCGTCGATGTTCCAGGCCTGGTTGCGCAGGATGCGCCAGCCGCATTTGCGGGCCAGTTCGCTGAACAGATCGATCCCGGCATAAAATTCGTGGTTGCCGGTGACGGCCACCACGCCATGCCTGGCCTTGAGGCCCATCAGCAGACGGCAGTACTCCCCGCTTTGACCGATATCGCGGTCGAGGACGTCGCCGGTGATGCATATCAGGTCGGGGGCCAGGCCATTGACCCGTTCAACGATCCATTGCAGGCGCTTGAGCGGGGTCAGGTTGCCCAGATGCAGATCGGACAAATGGACGATGGAAAAACCGTTGCATTCAGGACGCAATCCGGGGATCGGCACCGCGATCTCCCTGACCCGCGGGTGGCGCTGTCCGTTGTAGATGGAGAATCCCGATACCAGGGAAATAATCAGCAGAGCCGCAATGACCAGCCATCGGCGGCTGCCGGGAAAGAGCAGCGAGGCAACCGCTTCCAATGCAAAGAAGGCCAGCGAGATGGCCACGATCCCCAGCCAGAGCGAACCGAAAAGACGCAGGGAACCGAACAGCCGCGAACGGCTGAGAGACTCGGCCAGTATGAAGCTCAGGGCCGCGGCCAGCATGAATATTTTCAGGGCCAGGCGCGGACCGGCCGTCAACGACAGGCCGTTGGCGACGCGCTGGTAGATGAACCAATGCATTCCTCCATAGATGCTCAGGGCGATGACGATGAAGACGATGAAATAAATCTTGGGCATGGTTCTCCTTTTCGTTAGGGAACGCAAATTTGCGTTCCCTACACAACCTACTTCACGATGTTTCCGCCCCGGCGCATCACGGTTTCCTGCCGATCAGCAGCGACGCGTCGAAAGGAGTCTGGCGCCGGACGATCTTTTTCAATCCGGCATCCCGCATCCAGCCGCCCAATTCCCTGGCGGTGAAGGTGTCGCCCGCCCGGGTGGCGACAAGCATGTTCAAGGCGAAAAATGCCCCCGTTGCCGGCCGGGTGCGGCCGGGGTCCATGACGAAGTCCTGGATGACCAGCTGCCCGCCCGGATTCAACGACGCGGCGGCGCGGGCGATCAGGCGCCGGTTTTCGGCCGGGCGGTTCATGTGGACGATGGCCGAGAGGAGAACCAGGTCGTAACCTTTTCCCCAGCCGCCGCGATGGAAGTCGCCGGCTAGAAAATCGAACCGGGGAAGCAGCCCGGCCCGGGCGACGTATTGCCGGGTCAGCGACAGCACCTCGGGCAGGTCGAAAGCCGCGACCGAGATGCTTTTTTTGGCCCGCGCCAGGGCCATGGCGTACGCGCCCGAACCGGAACCGATATCGAGACAGCGGTTCACTTTCGTCAAATCGAGAAGCTTGACGATCTCCGGAGCCTGGGGCGTGGCCCTTTCATGCATGGCGGCGATGAATCCCTGCAGCCTTTTTGATCCTGAACCGGATTTTCTGTCAATGACGGAAGTGCCGCGGCGCACGGCGGCGCTTAGGGTGTGCCAGGTCTGCCACTGGTTGGAGCTGTGTGCCAGCCCGGCCAGGAATTGCGGCTCTCCCGCCACTAAAAAATCACGGGCAATTTTCGTGTTGACGAATTCCCCCTTGTTTTTTTTAACCAGGCCCAGCACACATAGGGCGTTCAGTAACCGGTCGGTGGCCCGGGCATCGGCGCCGATGATTTTCGCCAGCTGTTCCGAACTCATTGATTTATCAGCCAACTTGGAAAAAAGGCCGAGCTCAAAAGCGGTCAGGATGATCCGGCTGCGGCGAAAACCATAGACCGCCGCGCGCAACTGGGCGGGCGAAGTGATGGGTTCATTTTCCCTGTTTGCTAGAAGCGGACGTTGATGATGGCTCATAGGTTGGGGAAAAGCTCGCGCAGGATTTTCAACGATTCGGGGAACAGGCCGTCGAGCGCCACGTATTCCCATCCGGCTTCGGTGATCAGCCAGCGCTCTTCCTTGCGCAGCCGGCAGCTGAAGCAGTAGTTTTCACCGGAAAAGCGGATCAGCTTGCGGAAGGCCTGGGCGGCTCCGCTGGAAAGGGAGATGTCGGTCTCGAGCGCAGCGCTGTTTGGACTCTCGATGACGATGCGCGAGGCCAGGAGATGGATCACGATGCCGCGGTAGCGACTGAAATATTCTTCGACCATGGCCGCGGTTTGCTCGCGGTCGCGACCGCTGAAATCGCGGTAATCGGGAGCCAGGTGGACGATCAGCCCGTCGGCGTCCCTTTTTTCGGCGCTGGCCGCCATGTCGGCCACCAGGGCGGCGATGATCTCGCTCTCGCTTTTTTTACGGCAGGAAACCGACGAACCGCCGAGCAGGATCAGCGCCAGGAGCGCGACAATTTTTTTCCTGGCGTTCGTCATATCTTGTTCAACGCCTGGTCCAGGTCCTGGATGATATCGTCGGCATGCTCGCCGCCGACGCAAAGCCGGACCATGGTAGGCGGAATGCCGGCCAGGCGCCGCCCTTCATCGCCCTGCTGCTGGTGGGTCGAGATGGCCGGGATGGTGGCCACCGACTTGATCCGCCCCAGGTCGGTGGCGCGAAATATCCGCTGCAGCTGGTCGAAAAAGCGCCGGGCGTCGGCCGGGCTTCCCTTGATAGTGAAGGAAAGCAAATGGCCGAAAGCCGGCCGGTCGCTGTCGACCATGTGCAAGTAGCGCGAAGCCAGGCCGTGCAAATGGTGGCTGGACAGGCCCAGGTAATCGACCTTTTCCACGCGCTTATGACCGGCCAGGAACCCGGCCACGGCCATTGAGTTCTGGGAAAACCATTCAACCCTGATGCGCAGGGTGCGCAGGTCGTTGAGAAGGAAAAAAGCCGAGAATGGGGACATGCACGCCCCCGAGTCGCGCGCCGGCCACAGTTTCAGCCAGACGGCGTAGTCCCCCTTAGCTTCCGCCGGCAGGTGCCGGCTGACCAGGTCGTGGCGGGCGATCACCGCGCCGCCGATGGCGGCGCCGCTGCTGCCGATGGTCTTGGTCAGCGACTGCACCACGATGTCGGCCCCGTGGGCCAGCGGCCGCAGCAGAGCCGGGGTGGCGATGGTGCTGTCGACGATCAACGGGATCTGGAAACTGTGGGCCAGCTTGGCCAGGACCTGAAGGTCGGAGCATGCCTGCTGAGGGTTGGAGGGCATTTCGGTGTATAAAAAACGGGTTTGCTTGTCGACCAGTTTTTCCCATTCCTCTATTTTCCACGGCTGCGCCACCCAGCGAACTTTGGCGTTGCGCTCCTTCAGGCGCACGTTGAAAAACTGGAACGTCCCGCCGTAGACCTGGGCCGAGGAGACGAAATTCAGCCCGTGCGGATCTTCATCCAGGACCAGCAGGGGTTCGACCGCCTGCTTGATCGCCGCCATGCCCGACGAGGTGCAAAAAGCCGAAGCGTCGAAGGAACAGCCATAGGCTTCGAGCAGCGAAAGGGTCTCCTCGAGAAAGAAATTGGTCGGATTGTGGATGCGCGAATAACACCAGGTGGGTATCCGGTAAGACAGCCCGGCCTCCATCTCATCGCTGTCGCGGTAGCCCTGCGACGTAGAGGGAAACAAGGGTTCGATGACCCCCCCCTGCCCCTTTTCGAAGGCCTCCTCGACCGAGTACATCCCGTGCACGGCGATGGTGTCGAAGCGCAGCCGACGCACTTTTTCCCGGTAGGCTTTTCTCCTGGCCGTGCATTCCTGACCGCGCCGAATATATTCCTTGACGCCGGCCGATTCAGAATGGCTCATGATAGTCTCCTAAAATGCATGTTTTCCTAACCGAACATTTCCTTGCCTGACGAGTGTCGTTTCGGCTTGACATGTGACCCCATTCAGCCTAAAAAATTTAATAGCATAGGAAAAATTAAAAGTCAAACC